>NZ_LZGR01000050.1:0-18069 GCF_001690255.1 Gilliamella sp. App2-1 | reverse complement strand
TTTTTTCGATTTCAATTTACATCATCACATACCCTTTTATGTTTTGCGATTTTTAAATTCATTTATTGACACACTTTTCCTTTTAGGGATCATATATAATGATACAATCTTAAAACGCTAAAGCTTTTTTATTAAAATTTATTACAATTTTTATTACCGTTATAAGTACACTTAAATAACAAAATAAGTGATTATTTGACACAAACTAATAAGTAAATAGATTGATTTTTAAAAACGAAAAGAAATAATGCCATGATGAATGAAGACAATTTAACCGACCACACACCAATGATGCGGCAGTATTTAAGATTAAAAGCCGAAAATCCCGATATTTTGCTTTTTTATCGCATGGGTGATTTTTATGAGATGTTTTATGATGATGCCAAGCGTGCCTCGCAGCTTTTAGATATTTCGCTCACAAAGCGTGGCTCGTCAAATGGTGTACCGATTCCTATGGCGGGGGTGCCTTATCATGCGGTTGAAAGTTATTTAGCCAAGTTAATCTCACTAGGTGAATCGGTGGCTATTTGTGAACAAATAGGCGATCCAGCAACAACCAAAGGGCCTGTTGAACGTAAAGTGGTTCGTATTGTTACTCCTGGCACAGTCAGTGATGAATTATTACTAGAAGATCGCAAAGATAATTTACTTGCTTCAATCTGGCAAAATAAAAACCATTATGGCTATGCCACACTCGACATTAGTTCTGGTCGCTTTTATGTTTTTGAATGTGACAACTTTGAGGCGATGCAAGCTGAACTGCAACGTACTAGCCCTGTTGAATTGCTATATCCAGAAGAATTTCAATCCATGCCATTAATTGAAAATCGCCATGGTCTGCGCCGTCGTCCACAATGGGACTTTGATCTTGAAACGGCAAAACAACAGCTTAATTTGCAATTTGGCACCAATGATTTAGTTGGATTTGGTGTAGAGGCGTGCAATTATGCACTTTGTGCAGCGGGTTGCTTATTGCAATATGTTAAAGATACCCAGCGCACTGCTCTGCCTCATATACGTTCCATTATCAAGCAATCGACCAATGACTTTGTTGTGCTAGATGCTGCAACCCGTCGCAATCTAGAAATTACCGAAAATCTAACAGGTGGAACACAAAATACGGTTGCAGACATACTCGATAAAACCCAAACGCCAATGGGCAGCCGTATGCTTAAACGTTGGTTACACTCACCAATCCGTAATTTAACAATATTACAAAATCGGCAACAAGCGATTAGTGAATTACAAAATTATATTGATGATGTTAATCCGCTACTAAAACAAATTGGTGATTTAGAGCGTATTTTAGCAAGGCTAGCACTGCGTACCGCTCGGCCTCGTGATTTTGCTCGTTTGCGTGATGCTTATAATCTGCTACCGCAATTACAAAAACTATTGAGTTGCTTAACTTCACCCGCATTAATTGGCTTGCGTGCCAAGATAAATCAATTTGAAAGTATCGCCGATCTATTAACGCGCGCCATTGTTGAAGCGCCACCCGTGATTATTCGTGATGGTGGCGTGATTGCCAGCGGGTATAATGCAGAACTTGACGAATTGCGTAGTTTAGCTGATGGGGCAACCAACTACTTAGAACAGCTTGAAATCCGAGAGCGTGAAACTCTTGGCATTGATACGTTAAAAGTTGGATTTAATGCAGTGCACGGTTACTATATTCAAATCAGTCGAGGGCAAAGCCATTTAGCGCCAATTCATTATACTCGCCGTCAAACGCTGAAAAATGTTGAACGATATATCATCCCTGAACTTAAAGAGTACGAAGATAAAGTGCTCACCGCTAAAGGACGAGCCTTAGCACTTGAAAAGCAACTTTACGAACAGCTATTTGATCTATTAATGCCAGATCTAGCCGATATGCAAATCAGCGCTGAGGCCATTGCCGAACTTGATGTGCTTACCAATTTAGCAGAACGGGCATTAACGCTTAACTACCAAAAACCGACACTATCGACCAATGCTGGTATAGAAATTAAAGATGGGCGACATGTGGTGATTGAGCAAGTTTTACAAACACCATTTATTGCAAACTCGTTATTATTATTGCCAAATAGGCGAATGCTAATTATTACTGGTCCCAATATGGGGGGAAAAAGTACCTATATGCGCCAAGCAGCCTTAATTGTTCTACTGGCTTATATTGGTAGTTTTGTCCCTGCATCTAAAGCAATCATTGGACCTGTTGATCGAATTTTTACCCGAATTGGTGCCTCTGATGATTTGGCATCAGGTCGCTCTACCTTTATGGTCGAAATGACCGAAACGGCTAACATTATGCACAATGCTACAGAACAAAGCCTTGTTTTAATGGACGAAATCGGCCGAGGTACCTCAACGTATGATGGGCTATCTTTAGCTTGGGCCTGTGCTGAGAATTTAGCCAATCAAATCAAATCAATGACACTTTTTGCAACTCATTATTTTGAATTAACCCAGTTACCAGAACATATGCAAGGCGTTTATAACGTCCACTTCGATGCGATTGAACACGATAACAACGTTGCTTTTATTCATGAAGTTTCTGAAGGCGCTGCGAGTAAAAGTTTTGGGATTGCTGTGGCAGGGCTTGCAGGTGTGCCTAAGGCAGTATTAAAACGGGCTAAACAAAAATTGAAAGAGCTTGAAATTATCTCAAAACAATCTGCTAACAGTGGTGTTGATAAATCGCAACTTTCTTTAATTGACAAACCTGAACCGTCAGAAGTGGAAGAAGCGTTAAAAGAGATTGACCCCGATGCTTTAACACCAAAACAAGCATTAGAGATGTTATATCAATTAAAAAAATTGCTATGATCTGAAATAACGCGATAGCTGTTGTATCGCGTTATTATCCATCTAAAAAAGATTTACAGAAGTTATTCAATAAAACACCATCAGATAGTATTTTTTGGCGGTTAAATTTCAATACTTGACGGTGTCTACAATTTAACGCAACTCAACCATGCATTAAGCCCAATTTTTCTTTTTGGACGTTTTACCTATACCGGGGTTCAGACTGTTTGTGGGATCAAGCTCTTGATAGAATTTTTTTAGATCGGCATTAGCGTGATACAAGTGCCCCACATTATGCTCTGCTGGATATTGCGCACCACGCTGATCGAGTAATGCTAAAATCTCTTCCTTGACTTTATCACAATCTACACCTTTTTTAGCAATGTAGTCTTGATGAAACACATAACAGAAAAAATGCCCATAATACATTTTATAAATAAAGTTTTGATCGATGTTTTCTGGCAGTGTTTCAAACCAATCGGTATCATTACGTCGTAACGCAATATCTAACGCAACAATATTTTCTACTGTTTTGCTATGCACGTTGCGATAAGCTGTTGCTGCGCCAGCGGCTGCAAAACGGTGTAACATTGCTGCTTCGGCTTCTTTTTCATTACACAAAAAATAATTGCCATTTTTATTTTGAAAATAACCTTTTAAAAAAGTTTCGGCTTCAGCAATCCCATCATCCGCCATTTTTAAAATAAGATGATGTTTATAACGATCACGATAATCACGTAATGACTTGGGTAAATGATTGGGTAAAAATTTGCAAGCAAAAATAGAAAACCGATCCGAAAAATTTTTAGGGAAGAATGGGATTTTCGCCGTAACACGATCAACCAAATTTTTAAAAACAAACATGCGAGGCATCCTATCCGTACCTAAATTTTTAATGGCTAAAAAGGTCGGTTTTCCATATATAGCGGCAATATCAAAAGCCACACGGTGCATATATTCGCCCGACACAGGCAATGTTTTAAATTGACTTAAAATGTGACGACGAATACCATTTAATTCTTCAATATCATTGGTGCCAATATAAAATACGGCTGATTTTTTCTCTAACGGGAATGTATCAAGGCGCACAGCAAACACCATCAATCGCCCCGCACTACCTGATGCTTCATAATGACGGGCGGGATCTGCATTAAAGCGAGCGGGTGTATCAGCATCAATTTTACGAACATGCTCACAATAATGATGATCATGACCTAAGCCTGCATCACGTTTAATCTCTTTATCGGTATAAGTATGATTTTGTAGGTTCTGTAAAATCGTTTCAGGATCATCCCCGAGTTCAATCCCTAAATGATTCACTAAGCGCAACTGCCCTTGCTGGTCTAATTGCGCAAACACCGCCATTTGGGTATACGCAGGACCACGTTGAATCAGTGCGCCACCCGAATTATTACACACACCACCCATTACTGAAGCACCAATGCAAGATGAGCCAATGACCGAGTGCGGTCCACGATGATATTTTTTTAATTCCTTTTCTAAACGAAAGAGCGTGCTACCTGGCAAGCAAACAACTTGCTCACCATTTTCTATCACTTTAATCCCATCTAATCGACGGGTACTGACAATAACAATAGGCCGATCATAATCATTACCATCGGGGGTAGAGCCACCGGTTAACCCCGTATTGGCTGATTGAGTAATAACAATAACATTCGCTTCCACACACGCTTTTAATACTTGCCATTGTTCAACTAACGTCCCAGGCAGCACAACGGCTAACGCATCACCTTCGCCAAAGCGAATACCTTGGCGGTAAGGTAACGTGCGCGCAGGATCGGTTAAAGTGTGTTTAGCACCAACAATTTTTTGTAACTTATTAATAAATACAGCTGACTCGTGGCTATTCATAGAGATTTTCCTTTGCAATGTTAAATGGCGTTGGTGATTTTGTAATCAATACATCTTAATTGAATCACCTACAATTTACTATGCAATTTTTAGTCAACAACAAGACAGCTAGCTTTATAATTTATTATTATAAACAACAAGATATAAAAAATAGTTGTTTATTTATGAATAAAAACAACGAAGATAGGTTTATACTATCAATCATTAAGGTCACATAATCTTCAATGACAAGCCCTTGCGTTCTTTATAAGATACAAAAAACAACAAAATAAAAAACAAATAAAATCAATTTACTAACTGAATTTTTTTATCCGTACCTGTCTATCCTCTTGACTAAAAAAAGTCCACGCCACAAATCGGCTTACTTTTTGCCCTTGCGCCATGGGCACAATTTTACTATCAGCCACTCTAACCGCTGTTAGCTGTTTTTTTATCAATTCTAATGACGATTTTTTAGAGACTAGCGAAGTAAACCACAAACATTGCTGTTTAAAGGCAACGCTTTCGTTAATCATATTAGTAATAAAAGTACTTTCACCACCTTGGCACCACAGTTCGGCATGTTGTCCGCCAAAGTTAAGAACAGCTTTTTGGTTTGGATTGGTTAACTTGCCCAAATTGGTTAGTTTTTTTTGGGTGCTTGCTAACGCATCTTGTGCCGAAGCATGAAAAGGCGGATTGCACAGTGTTAGCATGTAAAATTCGTTACGTTTAATAATATGCTTAAAAATCGCTGTACTGTCTTTTTGCAATCGACACTGCACTGCCCCATTCAAGATACGATTAGCTTGGCAAATTAATGACGCCACTTTAATGGCGGTAGGATTAATATCGCTACCCACAAAAGTCCAGCCATATTCAGCCCGCCCAAGAATTGGATAAATGACATTAGCACCAACACCAATATCTAAAACGCGAATTTGCTTACCTATCGGAATGTTATTTTGGTTGTCTTGTGCCAATAAATCGGCTAAATAGTGAATATAATCTGCTCGCCCTGGAATGGGGGGGCATAAATAACCATCTGGAATATCCCAATAATTCATCTGATAATGATGATATAACAATGCCTTATTTAATATCTTGATCGCCAGTGGGTCGGCAAAATCAATTGATAAATTACCATATTGATTCTGATTTACATATTGAGACAGCTCCGGCGCTATTTTGATAAGTTGCGCAAAATCATAACCTGTTCGGTGTTTGTTTCGGCAATGTAAGGGGGACTTTTTTAATGGCGTTTGCACGATTTTCCTATTATTCAAAATCAAATAATCGCTATTATAACGGCTTAACTGCGATATGCGAAAACCGAAGTAATAAATTAATCAAGATAATTACTTTAGGCATTTTTGTTGTACTTTTTCAACCGAAAAACGTTCAGAAAAGGCATTGATTTTATTGAAGTTTTTTTGCAAATTATTATCTGGAAAACTTCAATAAAATCAATACTTTTTCTGACAACTTTTTAGGTTATTTTTATATCATTAAACTCCGGATATAACGATGATTACCTAATCACCACATTCAAAAATCTTAACATTCGATAAATTAAAAACACTTTGTTATAATCCCCATCACTTTAAAACCAAAAAAACAAATCCACAATGAAAGCCCTTGTACCTCTTATCATCTTAATCTTCATGCCTTTTGACCTTTTTGCAGCGGGTTTTAACGGTCATGATTTATCACTCTTTTGGGGTATTCCTTTTGTGGGAATTTTGCTTTCAATTGCATTAATGCCACTATTTTTGTCGCGACTTTGGCATCATCATTATGGCAAAGTTATTATTTTTTGGACGATGCTATTTTTGCTGTTTACCTGGTATTCATTTGATTTACCAACCACCGTCAATCTTACCGTTCATGCAATAATAGCCGAATATATTCCTTTTATTTTGTTGCTGCTGGCACTGTTTACCGTCTCGGGCGGAATCTTGATTAAGAGCGATGTGCTTAGCACCCCCAAGCAGAATGTTGCTTTACTAGCAATAGGCACACTATTAGCGTCGATCATGGGCACAACAGGCGCAGCCATGTTAATGATTCGGCCGTTGATCCGAGCCAATCGTAATCGAAATTGTTCAATGCACACTGTTATCTTTTTTATTTTTTTAGTGGCTAATATTGGCGGAGGATTAACCCCGCTAGGTGACCCACCATTATTTATCGGTTTTTTAAAAGGCGTTAATTTTGGATGGACTGTTAAGCATATGCTGATGCCAGTTTTGCTTAGCTCACTACTGTTATTAGCGATTTATTACATCATTGATTGTCACTACTTTCGTGTACAATATGGTCTTTCGCCTACACTAACTTCGGCTTCAAAAACCAAAAACGTTAAAATTTATGGAAAAAACAATATTTTCTTATTAATAGCCATTATTGCCTGCGTGCTAATGTCTGGCATTTGGCATTCATCGGCTAATTTTACCATTTTAGGTACGCCTATTGCTTTGCCCAATTTAGTTCGCGATAGTTTGTTTATTATCATTACCCTCATTTCAATGCTAATCACCCCTAAACAGGTACGTGCAGGTAACGAATTTAATTGGGAACCTATCATCGAAGTTGCTAAACTATTTATAGGGATCTTTATTACTATCGTTCCGGTACTGACCATGTTACGAGCAGGTAGTCATGGTGCATTAGCCCCAATCGTATCACTGGTAACCAATACGCAAGGTGAGCCAATCAACAGCATGTACTTTTGGTTATCAGGTTTACTTTCTGGCTTTTTAGATAATGCGCCAACCTATTTAGTCTTTTTTAATCTAGCTTCGGGCGATGCCTCGACCTTAATGACCGTGCTAGAAAAAACCTTACTCGCTATTTCGATGGGTTCGGTTTTTATGGGGGCGCTTAGTTATATAGGTAATGCACCTAACCTTATGGTCAAAAGCATTGCATCGCAAAATAAAATTAACATGCCCAGCTTTTTTGGCTATACGAAATGGTCGGTATGCATTTTAATTCCGGTGTTTATTATCGATAATTTAGTGTTTTTTGTGCTACTTTAACTTGGGCAGTAGTCACTCATTAAAGCTATTGTGATACCAAAAAACGCCGTTCTGTATTCACCCGAAATTAGGTAGTGTGTGGCTTAATCCAATCAAGTATAACCCAAGCTTAATTTTTATCTTTAGCCATGTCATGTCATTTTTGTTAAATAGAATTTAAATAACTAGCAATGATTGCCGTGTTTAATTGTTTACTATCTACTTCCTTAGGCGTGAGGCATGGCACAGTGTTTAAAATATTGGTCCTTGATATTACCAAATACACATTATTCATTTTAGCCGTTTTACACTTTATGTATAAATCTTGGTATAATACCGTATTTCTACCTTTACTTGAGAGTTATGTATGTCAAATCAATTAAAAGCAATGATTCAATATCTACTTCCTAAACAGCTGTTAACCGTGATATTTGGATGGCTGGCAAAAAAACAGTTAGGTAAAGTGACGACATGGATGATTATGGGCTTTTGTAAACTGTATAAAGTCGATTTGAGCGAAGCAAAAATTAACAATGTTCAAGAATTTAAAACCTTTAACGACTTCTTTGCTCGCGAATTAAATGAAGATGCACGCCCAATTGATGCTACTAATAGTGCAGTAGTTATGCCAGCTGATGGAGTAATTAGTCAGTTTGGAACTATTCAAGATACACTGTTATTACAGGCTAAAGGGCATTTTTATTCTTTAGAATCACTGCTTGCTTGTCATCCTGACATGCTCAAGTTTTTTAAAAATGGTTCATATGCAACCACTTATTTATCACCTAAAAATTACCACCGCTTTCATATGCCTTGCGATGGTGTTTTGCGTGAGATGATTTATGTACCTGGTTCGCTGTTTTCCGTCAATAAGGCAACAACAGAAAGCATTCCGAATATTTTTGCACGTAATGAACGTGTAATATGTCTTTTTGAAACTGAATTTGGACCAATGGCGCAAATTTTAGTGGGGGCAACCATTGTCGGTAGCATCGAAGTACCATGGGAAGGAATCATTACGCCACCGCGCGAGGGTGTCATGAAACGTTGGACATATTCAGGTGAAGTCAAATTACAAAAAGGGCAAGATATGGGTTGCTTTAAATTGGGGTCAACAGTGATTACGTTATTTGCATCAAATGCAATTGAGTTTGAAAGCCACCTTAAAGTGGGCGATGTTACCCGTGTAGGTCAAAAATTAGCCAATAGGATATAACTTTATGTGGATTCGTGGTTTTTTATGCTTTGCTGCTGTGTTGTTTTCTTCACTAACCTTTGCCGAAGAAACCACGCCCATCATGAATAGTGAGAATGATCTTGCGCAAGTTGTTCATCAATTGAGTGATAAAAATGATGAGCTGCGACAAAATATGGAGTTACAAAAAGCCCATTTAACTAGCATTGTTAATGAGCAAAATAATATCACTACGCAAATTTCCCATGTGCAAAATACACTGGCAACGCTTGACGAGCAAGGAGAGTGGTTGAGCTTTTCGACCACGCTGGGCGAAACTCTGCGTCAACAATTATTGCGCTTACCCGAAAAACCTAAATCACAAGCACTTGATGCTGAAATTGCCGAAGCAAAAGCCCAACAACTTAATTATAGTAATATTTTAACTACATTAGATGCTTACCCAACCTTAACAAGCCCGCTTAATAGTGTGAAAGAGGCTACACAATATCGTCGTTTGCTTCGGGAACAGACTGAATTACTTAAAACACTTATTTCGGGAACCGATACCACTATTTTAGAGTTGACTAAATTAAAAATTGCTAATAAGCAATTAACTAATGCAATTGACGAAGTGAACGATGCTGCTCACCGGTATTTCTTTTGGGTGGCAGATGTCAATCCAATATCGTTGAGTTATCCGATAAATTTAGCGAAAGATGTGATTTATTTCATTTTTTCGATCGATACTCTTTCGCAACTTTATAATGCCAGTACTGAAGTACTGAGTGCACCCAAACCGCTATTTTTAATCATTTTATCGTTACTCTTTGTGTTTACGCATTTTAAAATGCGCACCAAATATAATACCTTTTTAACTAAATCAGCCAGCCGCGTGGGTAAAGTAACACAAGATAGTTATTCTTTAACCCTAAAAGTAGTTATCTTTTCATTAATTATGGCGTTACCGGTGCCAATTTTGTGGGCGGTGTTTGGTTATGCATTGCAAATTAATTGGGATTATCCTGTTGCATATGCATTAGGTTATGGTGTAAATGCAGCAGCACCAATTTTATGGGTGTTTATTATTTCAGCGCATTTTGCATCATCTAATGGGCTATTTATTAGCCATTTTGGTTGGTCTGAACGTAGCGTACGCTCGGCAATGAAATATTATCAGCTTTCAATTTGGCTAGTGATTCCATTAGTGATGATAGTGATGAGCTTTGACGAGTATAACAACCGCCAATTTGCTGCCACAATTGGTCGTACAGCTTTTATTTTTTTATGTTTTGCTTTAGTGTTTATGACTAACGCCATCCATCGCGCTGGCGTGCCTCTTTATATTGATAAAAAAGGATCGGGCGATAATTTATTAAGTCATATTTTGTGGTTTATCTTATTAAGTGCTCCTTGGCTTGCCATTATTGCTGCTTGTTTGGGTTATTTATCAACAGCTCAGGTGTTATTAGGTCGCCTTGAAGCATCAGTTATTATTTGGTTTGCGCTATTGGTTATTTATTACATGATTCGTCGTTGGATGTGGATTCAAAAGCGTCGCATTGAATTTGAACGCACTAAGCAACGCCGTTTAGAACGTATGCAACGCGCCAAATCACAAGAAGATGATCTTAATTCACTGAACGACAGTGTCGATGAACCGATTATTAATTTAGATGTCATTAGTGCCCAATCTTTACATTTAGTCAGATCCATTATTATGATGATTGCGCTCATTAGCATGATTTTGCTATGGTCTGAACTGCATTCGGCTTTTGCTTTTATGAATAATATTAAGCTGTGGGGAACCAGTGCCATTGTTAATGGTACCGAAATTGAACAATACATCACCCTTGGTGCGGTATGTATTGCTATTTTAGTGATGACAATCACCGTGCAACTCGTCAAAAATCTGCCTGCTTTATTGGAGTTAGGCATTTTACAGCATTTAGATTTAACTCCGGGAACAGGTTATGCGATTTCAACCGTTTCAAAATATATTATTTTGATGGTCGGGTGTATGATTGCGTTTTCATTTATTGGTATCGACTGGTCTAAAATCCAATGGTTAATTGCCGCACTTGGTGTAGGGTTAGGTTTTGGTTTGCAAGAAATCTTTGCTAATTTTATCTCTGGCTTAATCATTTTATTTGAAAAGCCGGTGCGCATTGGCGATACTGTGACAATTCGTGATTTGACGGGCAATATCACCAAAATCAATACTCGTGCCATTACCATTGTTGATTGGGATCGTAAAGAAATCGTGATGCCTAATAAAGCCTTTATTACCGAACAATTGGTGAACTGGTCGTTGTCAGATTCGATCACTCGAATTGTATTAACCATTCCCGCAACTATCGATGCTGATAGTGATCTGGTAATCAAACTTTTACAACAAGCCTCAGATGAATGTGAATATGTGCTTAACGATCCTGAACCTCAAGTATTCTTAGTGGATATCCAAGAAGGCATCCAGTTGTTTGAATTACGGGTTTTTGCTGCTGAAATGGGACACCGAATGGTACTTCGAAGCACCATACATAAGCTGATACTTGAAGCTTATCGTAAACATCATTTGACGCTACCATTCCCACCATTGCAAACCAATTTAGAAGCATTGGGGCGCAAAAGTGGACGTCGTAGTTATACCATCGGCACGCTTTAGCCAAAGAGTGTTTCTAGCCAAGGCACACCAAACGCACCTGGTGCAAGCAATACAAATGCCCAAACTGGCGCAGAAGCAATATTAGCTAAATTAAATTTGGTGGCTGGCATGTGCATTGCGCCAGCTATTAATGGCACAATTGCGCGTAGTGGTCCAAAAAAACGACCAATAAATACCCCAAATGTTCCATAACTTTGAAAAAATTGTTCGGCACGATAAACTAATTTCGGGTGCTTATTAAGTGGCCATGAAGCAATAACTTGTTGATGATAGTGTTTTCCTAGCCAATAAGACAGTAAATCCCCAAAAACTGCACCCATCGAAGCGGCAACGAATACCGGCACAAACGATATTGCTCCCCCACCGATTAAAGTCCCTGCTCCTAATAAAATGGCCGTTGCTGGAACCACAAGCGAGATGATTGCCAATGATTCACCAAAAGCTAATAAAAATATAATTGGCAATGCCCAAACTTGGTGTTGCTCAATAAACTGCATAATGGCCTGTGTGATTTCGTGTAATGACATCGGGTTAGCTTGTAATTATAAATTGATTATGGTGAACTATTTTACCATAATATTGATTGCTTAGCGCTGAGCATGCTATCTATTGATAAAATTTTACATGGCGTTAACGTTTCTAAGGTGATTAACGTTTGAGTTTGTGCATATAGTAGTCTTAATTATAACCCAACTAACAAGAGACAAAAAATGGCGATCGGTATTGAATCAATTCTAGTACGCAAATTTAAAAACAGTGAAATGCAAAGTTCTCAACCTGATGTACTAGCTATCGAAAAGCCAGTTGCATTAATTTATAACGGAATTTCGCATGTTGTGATGATGGCGACCCCAAAAGACTTGCATTATTTTGCAATGGGGTTTTCGTTAACTGAAAATATTATTCAATCAGTTAATGATATTTATGGCATTGATGTTATTGATACCCCCAAAGGTATAGAAGTACAAATTGAACTTTCATCGCGACGCTTTAGTGAACTAAAAGAAAAGCGCCGTAATTTAACTGGGCGTACAGGTTGCGGTATTTGTGGGACTGAGCAGATAGAGCAAGTTTGCCAATTCATTCCCTCTTTACCACTAATGAGTCAGATTAAGTTAACTGATTTTAGTGACAGCTTAAGCTATTTATCGCAAGTGCAACAAGTGGGTAAACAAACGGGTTGCACGCATGCGGCGGTGTGGCTGGATTTGAATGGACAATTTATGGCAGGATTTGAAGATATCGGCCGGCATGTGGCCTTAGATAAACTGCTGGGCTTTAGAGCCATGCAATTGCCCAATAATTCTAAGTATCAATATGGTGTAGTATTAGTATCCAGCCGCGCCAGCTACGAAATGGTGCAAAAAACCGCTAATTGCGGAGTGGAATTTTTGTTAGCGGTTTCGGCTGCAACTTCAATGGCCGTTGATTTGGCTAAACAATGCCATTTAACTTTGTTAGGATTTTTTAGGGATAATAAAGGTGTGATCTATTCTGGAGAAGAACGCCTAGTCTAATGGCTGTTTAGTATTGTGTATTTTCTATAGTTAAATTAATTTTTAAAGTTAATCAATTGAATAATATAAGCAAAAAAAATCATCATTTAATTCAATCTAAGATATCTCGATTCGCATCTTTCTTTATTGGGCGAAGATCATCATAATATATGCCGAAAAACAAAAATTACCTTGTTTTTTTAATTATTTTGTAGGTTTTTACCCAATTAAACTAAGTAATAGGTTGCTGCTGTTTATTATATTCATCCTGTTGTAGCTTAGCATTTAATTTTTTTGAAAGGATACTATCATGCATCAAACTTCTGATATTCAACAAGCCGTTAACTATATTCAAAAACACACAGACAAAAAACCAACTATTGGGATTATTCTAGGTTCAGGCTTAGGACCTTTTGCCGATACACTTAAAGATGCGGTTCACATCCCTTATGACATAATACCACATTTTGCCAAATCAGCAGCAGTAGGCCATGCTAATGAATTAGTCATTGGCAAATGTGGTGATAAAACCATCGTAGCAATGAAAGGACGCTTTCACTATTATGAAGGATTTTCATTAGATCAAGTTACTTTTCCTGTTCGTGTGATGAAAATGCTTGGTGTTGAAAAATTAATTATCACTAATGCATGTGGTGCAGTCAATACCAGTTTTAAACCGGGTGATTTAATGCTCATTACCGATCACATTAACCTTACTGCTAACAACCCGCTCATTGGACCAAATAATCCTGATTTAGGTGTGCGTTTTTTAGATGTGAGTGAGCTTTATAACAAGCAATTACGCTCAACAGTCCTTGATGTAGCTAAAGAACTTAATATTAACTTACAACAAGGTGTTTATGCTTGGTGGACAGGTCCAACTTATGAAACCCCTGCCGAAATTAGAATGATTCGCGTTTTAGGTGCCGATGCAGTGGGTATGTCAACCGTACCGGAAGCAATCATAGCTCACCATTCAGGCATTAAAACCATTGGCATTTCGTGCTTAACCAATATGGCTTGTGGAATTTTAGATCAACCATTAGGGCACGAAGAGGTCATTGAAACGGCAGAACGCGTTAAAGCAACCTTTTTACAACTTATTACAAAAACGATTGAACGCTTTTAAGTGATACTTTTATATTTGGTTTTCTATAAAAAGTTCACTTTATTTTAGGAATAAACAATGGACATACAAAATAGATTAAAAATAATGATGTTTTTCCAATATTTTATTTGGGGAAGTTGGCTTGCCACTTTTGGTGCTTATTTATTTAATACTTTACACTTTTCAGGTTTTGAAGTATCGATGATTTTTAGCACGAAAGGTTTAGCGGCATTAATTACGCCATTTATTATTGGCATTATTGCCGATAAATTTTTACAAGCTAAATATCTTTATCTATTTTGCCATTCGGTTTGTGCTATTGCGCTTTTTTATGCTGCATCAATTAACAATTCAGCCATTTTATTTTGGGTAATGTTAGGCAATGCACTAGCATTTATGCCGACTATTGCATTATCTAATTCAATTAGTTATCACTGCTTAGATAAATATAATTTAGATACTGTCACTGTCTTTCCTAAAATACGAGTATTTGGTACAGTAGGCTTTATCATCGCAATGTGGACTGTTAGCTTATGCAAATTCGAGTTGAGCAATGCTCAACTCTATATTGCTTGTGCAGCCTCGATTTTACTTGTGATTTATAGCGCGACATTACCCAATATTGCTGTATCTAAAAGTCAAAAACAATCTTGGATTTCTTATTTAGGGTTAGATGCTTTTGTGTTATTCAAAAAACCGGTAATGGCTGTATTTTTTCTTTTTTCTATGTTACTTGGCGCAATATTACAAATCACCAATACTTTCGGTGGCGCTTTCTTGCATGATTTTGGTAAAATTTCAGAATTTAAAGATAGTTTAATTGTACAATACCCAGCTATCTTATTATCTGTTTCACAAATGGCTGAAGTTGCCTTTATCTTGACTATCCCATTTTTCCTCAAAAAATTTGGCATAAAAAAAGTCATCATGATAAGCTTAATTGCTTGGACACTTAGATTTGGTTTATTTGCATTTGGCGATCCAACACCTTTTGGTTTTGTGCTGCTAATACTTTCAATGATCGTCTATGGGTGCGCATTTGACTTCTTTAATATTTCAGGCTCAATTTTTATTGAAAAAGAAGTCAGTTCAGAGATTCGAGCTAGCGCTCAAGGACTATTTATGACAATGGTTAATGGTATTGGTGCTTATTTTGGTTCAATTTTAAGTGGTATTGTTGTTGATATGTGTACGCACGATGGCAACAAAGATTGGCAAACAATTTGGTTAATTTTTGCTTTATATGCACTTGTGTTAGGCATTGTTTTTTATTACTCATTTAATTATGACCATACTAAAAGCAAATCTGCCGCATAATCACTCATCCGTTTTGATTCGTTTTTTAATTTAACTTGTTAAAAAGTCTCAGTGGTCGTTTGAAATACACCTCCCTGAAGACTTTTGTTGTATTTTTGTGTCGATAATTTTCGACAATGTTATTTTTAGTGTGACGAGATTTTGATATGAAAGATAATTTTTTAGGTGGTTTTCTGGTTTTTCTAGGCGCATGCAGCTTTGGAGTGCTATCTTCAATTGTAAAAACAGCTTATAAAGCGGGCTATACATTAGGCGAAGTCACGGGTATCCAGTGCTTTTTAGGTATGCTAATGTTGTGGAGTATCCACTTTATTGTTAAAGCTGTACACAAACCCAAAGTATCTGTATCAACTAACACTCCATTAGCAACATCGACAATTCAACGTCCTGAATCAACAAAGAAATGGAAGGTTTGTGCCGTTGGTCTCTTTCCTGGATTAGTAGGTATTTGTTATTATCAATGCGTTCAGTTAGTACCTGCATCAATTGCGATTATTTTATTAATGCAATATTTGTGGATCAGCATTATTATTGATTTTGTTATTTTCAAAAATAAACCTACCATTATCCAAATTTCAACAGTAATTGTGATTATTTTGGGTAGTAGCTTAGCGGCAGGCATGTTTAACCAAGATATTAGTTTAAATTTAAAAGGTTGCTTTTTTGGCTTTTTAGCTGCACTGATGTATTCGCTCTTTATTAGTACTAGCAGCAATATTGGTAATGAATTACCTAAACTTGAAAAAAGTGCTTTAATGATTACTGGCGCATGTTTTGTTACTTTTTTGATTTTTCCTCCTTTGTTTTTCTTCAAACTTGATATTAGCGATAAACTGTATCAATTAGGATTTTTGTTAGCACTACTTGGAACGGTGTTGCCACCTTTTTTATTTTCGGTCGGGATTCCTAAAATCGGTATTTCATTAAGTGCGATTCTTTCGGCTGCTGAACTACCTGTTGCAGTAACCTGTTCATTTTTTTATTTGCATGAATCGGTCTATTTTAACCAATGGATTGGAGTGATCATCATACTGCTAGCAATTACTTTACCTAACTTAAAAAATATAAAAAAATGAGTTAGTTCTAGATTAGAAGGTGGGAATAATCCTGCCTTTTATTGTATTTTTAGTGATTTCAATTCAAATTTAATTGCTATTTGTTTTCAATCCAATATAAATTCCTTTAGTTCATTGGAAGTAATGTTTTAACCATTGAATAAAAATATCGGCTTTCGGGTTATGCTTGCCTTTTGATTTGCAAATATAATAACGTTTTGAACACGGCGCTTCCATTTCGGCAAATGGTGTTACTAATTGTTCTGATTTTAGATACTTGCCAATAACTTGCTTTCTCCCCATGGCAAGCCCCACATGGTTAATCGCAGCCGCAACTGCATAATCAAAACGATCAAAAAAGATATTTTGCAGTATGTTAAAGTCATAACTTAAGGAATAATAATTCCCCCAATTGTTCCATTCATCAAAGTTAGAATCGTAGCCATTATTTTGATTGTCATGTAATAAAACGCAGTGTTTTAAATTATCGACGTTATTATATAAATTATGCTGCTCTGCATAATAAGGGCTACAAACTGGTACGATTGTTTCATCCATTAGGTGATCACAACTAAGATCACCATTATCAAGATCATTATAATATATGGCTAAATCAATACGATGTTGATTAAAATTGATAACTTTGTTTCCGGATAAGACATTTAACGAAATGAAGGGATATTGTCTTGCAAATTGTGATAATTTTGGAATTAACCACGCTTGTGTAAAAGCCGAACTTGAATAAATGGTTAATTGATTTGAGAGTTCTTGATTTTTAATTTCTAATATTTCTTGATTCAAACTATTAAACGATTTTTTAACTACATTAAATAAATTCTTACCATCGTGAGTGAGTTCAATGCGCCGATGAAACCGTTTAAAAAGTTTAATATCGAGCTCTTCTTCTAATTTATTAATTTGATGACTCACTGCACTAGGGCTTATACAAAGCTCTTCTGCGGCTAATGCGAATGATAAATGACGTGCTACTGATTCGAAGGTATATAATTTTGCTAATTGATAACGATTAATAATGCGATTTTTATTTAAAAACTTAAATTTGGTCCCATAGTACATTATTTACTCTCCCTGGCGCGCCTTAAAAAATAATAGATAATCTAAGACACTCAAACTTACATCTCCAAACAAATTTATTGTTCTATCTGTTTAAAATTTAACATTCTTGAGCTATGTCACATTTTTGAATCAATCTAGTTCATCTTAAGGTCAATATTAATCATTTGTCAAATACTTAACAAAAACTTCTAATAACGTTGGTATTTTGATTTAATAATAATATGAAGTAAAACATTATCTGTTATTTAAAACCATAAAAGACATCTGAATTTTTTAATTGGTTTATTTTTATAAAGTATTTACTTCACTTTAATTGATACAGATAGTTATTGGGGTTTATTTGGTAAAATTGCAAAAGAGAAGTAATGATGCTTAAAGGTATTGAAAAGCTAGTCTATCATCACCATATCTATAAACATCTTGTAAACCTTTAACCAACATTGCTAATGTTTAGCCCAAAAATAAGTGATTTTATAAATTTTACTATTTTTAAAACATTAGCAATAAAAAAATAAA
>NZ_LZGR01000049.1:0-1130 GCF_001690255.1 Gilliamella sp. App2-1 | reverse complement strand
TTATATTTCAATAAACTACATTACATTAATAAAAATTATCTGTAAAATTCTTTTAAAAAAATTATCAAATCATCTTTGTTATATGACAAAGTTGATTTTTGTGCAATAAAATCATTTGCACAAATAGAGTGAGGTAATATTTTGTTTTTATTTTTATAATTTAAAATATTATAGTTTGTGTTAGCGAATGCTGAGCGGATGTTAAAATAATAACAAATATCTCGAGCCAATATTGATTTTCCCTCAAGATACATCATCCATGGAACTAAAAATGTGGCTAAATTAATATCATTATTAGATCTAAAGCGATTACCAATAAATTCACTAATATCTTCACCAAAATAAGACCATGCAAAATTAAAATAAGATTTTTTTAATGGTATATAAGTATGAACCAAAGGAATATTTATATCTTTGCCATACTTATTAAATAATAATTGTCTAGAGTTTAAGCATGCTGATAATGTAGGTGTATTGCCTCCCTTGCCAAGCATAACATCTAAGTTTTTTCTATTTAAGAATAAAGATGTTAAATTATTTCCACTCAGAAAATGACATTTAGGTAAATTCCTAGCTACAAAGACATCATCATTAAAATAAATAAAGTTTTCAGATAAATTTGGAATATTATGCAAATGGGCTTCTATAACATGAGAATTAAAAGTAGGAAGATATTTTTTATCAATAATTTGATGATGATCAACAATAATGACTTTATTTGGTAACTCAAATTTTGGAATTTGATTATCTGTAACTAAAAATATATTCCTTACCCATGGCATAAAACGTTCAATACTTTTAATCACATAAAATACTTCACCATGATTTTCAAATCTTGCATTATCTATTGACATGGGGTTAAGTATATTTTTATCTTGTTGTTTTTTAAAGTATTCTAACTTTTTAATCCATTTTGGATCGTGATTATCAACCCAAGTGATAACAACATCAATTGGCTCATTACTTGTATTAATATCAACATTATACAATTTAAAATCATTTTTAATTAATAATTCTTCTTCAAAAAAGTCATGTTGTTGCTCATCAAAAGACAGAGGATACCTTTTGATAAAATAATCCCTAAAAAAGATTCCTGTATTTTTGAAAAATTTAGTAAGTTTACTCATTAT
>NZ_LZGR01000048.1:0-108695 GCF_001690255.1 Gilliamella sp. App2-1 | reverse complement strand
TCCAAATTTAATGAAAATTACATTAAAAATATGTTGGAGTGGGGGTTTGATAATTATGATCATGTAGATGTTTTACATCCACATGAAGAGGCTAAGTATCTTTTAATAGGAGCTGGAGATAATGAGGTAAAAGCACGTAAAAAATCACGAAAAGAATTTTATCGAATTGAAAGAGCTATTAATAATTATTTATCAATGTCTGGTCATGATTTTTTTGCAAAAAGAATATTAAAATTTTCCGATTTTTATGCTGACGAATTGTATAAAAAAAATGTAGAGATAATAAAAGAAGATTTTAAAAATAATGAGAATTTTCACTCATTATGTATAACTCAGTCATATAAAGCTATTTTGAATAGAAAAAACGCCATCAGTAAAACATCTGAAATAAAAGAACAGGATATTATTATTGCTACAGAATATATAATAAGAGAAATTCCTTTTATTATTTCCCCTTCTTTATTGTCATCTTCACTAACTAGTCTGCATATATCTTATTACTGTTCATGGCCAATAGCTGATTATGTTTATGCTGGAAAGTTAAGTATCAGCCCTAGTTCAGATACAAAAATTATTGTTAAAGATCATTCAATTTAATTATTAAGTAATATGGAGGTAATATGTTGACTATGAACAATCATTTTCCAGGAGTGTTGTCTGATGAATATGGACAAGATCCATACAAATATATTGATTTATTGGATAAAACGGAGAACGTTATTTATGACAAAACTTTAAATGCGCATTTAACTATTAGTTATGATGCTGTTCGTAGCATACTTGGAAATTCAGTATTATTTTCAACAAAACCTTTATCTAAAAGAGCTGAGCCAGTAATGAGGGGAAAAGTTCTGGCTCAGATGGAAGGTAATGAACATAAAATAAAAAAGAGCATGCTCTTACATCAGCTTACCGGTCGTGTGTTGAAAGATTATTATCCCCCCAAACTGACAAATCTATGTGATTCATTGTTAACAGAAATTATAACTAAGAACAAATTTGATTTTATTTCTGATTTTGGTAATAAATATGCTTTATTAACAACATTCAATATCATTGGTATTGATTATAATAAATTAGACTGGTATCTAGAAAGATTAAAACTCATAGTTCAATTTGCGACTGGGTTTAATCTTTCAAAAGAGACTGAAGATATCGCACTATTTGCATCTGAAGAATTGGAAAAAGTGATATTGGATTTAATCGATGAACGTAAAAAGTGTGCTGGAGATGATATTATTTCTTTTATTATTCATAATAGTAATGAAAGTGAAATATTAAGTGATAGTGAGATAGTCGCACTTTCATTAAACATTTTACTTGCAGCTTCAGAACCAGTTGATAAAGTTTTAGCAAATTGTATCTATCACCTTTATAGAAATGAATCTTATATTGATCTAGTTATCTCCAATGATTGCAGCACTAATAGTATCTTGCAGGAAAGCTTACGAATTACACCACCTGTTCATTTAATTCCACGCCAAGTCGAGGATGATAGTTGTGTTGAAGGTGTTAACTTAAAAAAAGGAGATTTAATATTTTCCTTAATACCATCAGCAAATAGAGATGAAAAATATTTTGAACACCCAAACACATTCAATCCACGAAGAGAATTTAAGGGACATCTTTCATATGGAGTGGGAATTCATGCTTGTATTGGTGCTCAATTTGCAAATATGCAATTAAATATCGCCCTTCAAAAATTAGTTTTAATACTTAAAAATTATAAAGAAATTACACCGCCAACGTTCGGTGGAATATATACGCGAGGCGCAACTCAATATAATCTGGAAAGAGTTTAATATGAAGCAATCGATTGACCTGACAACCTCAGAAAGAAAGTTAGTGTTTGCTATGACACTATCTAGTATATTGCCATTATTAGATAGCAGTATTGTTAATGTTATTTTACCCTCAATTTCGAATGACATTAATACCTCTTATGCTTATATGCAATGGGCTGTTACCATATATATGCTTGCTTGCGCAGCTGGCATATTACTATCACCTTATGTACATGAAAATTTTGGACTCAAGAAAGCATGGGTATGCTCAATTTTTGTCTTTCTTGTTGGTTCTATATTAGTTGGATTTTCATATAATCTGGTTTCTTTAATCTTGTATAGATGTCTACAAGGTTTTGGTGCAGGAATTTTAATTCCTATTACTCAATCTACAATAGCAACTTATTTTGGTAAGGAAAGACTAAAGCCGGTTATGGCATTGATTGCTATTCCGTCAGTCTTTGCCCCTGCACTAGGGCCAATTTTTGGAGCAATCATATCAGAACAGTTAAATTGGAGAATAGCTTTTTTTATCAACATACCTTTAGTACTTATGGCTTTTTTATTTGGTAGAACGACAATGCCTGATAATAAAACGTCTAAATACAATATGAATATTTATGTATTAATGACATTTTTAATTGCTTTAATAATATTTTTCATCTCTATTAAAAATATCACTTCTGGGCATTTTTTTGATATTTTTAATATTATTATGCTAGTTTTAGGTATTGGTTTGATGCTGGTTTCGCTTATTATTAATAACAAGTCAGACAGTAAACTGATCGATTTAAGTTCATTTAGTTGTATTCAATATTCGTTCGCAATAATTATGGGATTTCTGACGTCACTTATCTTTTTTGGTTTCATGATTTTTTTTCCTTTAATACAAGCAATAAATGATAATATATCTATTACATATATTGGTATGTTGCTAGCTCTACAAGGTGTAGGTGCCTGGTTGGCTAGAAAATTTATTTATAAATCTCTAAGTGAGATAAATTCATTTCTAATTATTGGTGTAGGATTAATAATATCAGCAATAAGTATATTAATAATTCAAGTAGGTGGCAACGCCTTTGAAATTATCGGTTTTACTGTTCGAGGTTCCGGATTAGGCGTCGCCACGATTGCTGTTCTCTCTTCTCCATTTGAGTTCTGTGATAAAAATCAAATTAAGGACACGAGCGCTATCACGCGTGTTACACAGCAAATTGGTGGTGCATTTGGAGGCGTACTATCAGGAATATTAATCAACCTCACTCAACATCAAATAATTTCAATAAACTGCGCTTATCAGGCAATGTTTTTTGTGTCTCTGGCTTTTGGTTTTCTAGCGGTTATTGTCTATATTTTCTTTGGCCGAGTGAATACAAGGATTTAGCATACAAAAAAACGGAACATGTGAGTTCCGTTTTTTTCGCTTATTCAACGATACTGCTAAGCCACTTATTCAGTATTGAACAATTGAATAAACTATAAAGAGTCTCAACCGCTGACGCAGGTTTCAACTTGAATAAGGTATTTTTTCTGTTTAAACTAATTTTCTAAACCACTTACACAGTGTAACGGTATACTTTTCTTGCAGATATTCTTAGCGGTATGAAAAAGCATCAACTAATAAGATTATCCCGTGACAAGACAACTAAGTAGTAAATTTAAAAGAGAATGTGCAGAATTAGTTCTGAATTCTATATTTTTGGCAGGAATACCTTGTAGATATCTGCTCAGAACATCATGCACTAACATTCGGGTTACCAAATATTGGTGTTTATACTTGTCAAAGTATAATTTTGCCACTGCTCCAATTCCTGATGATTCAAAAATTGGACATAGTTGGTCAAAGCAAAATCGGGATTTATTTCCTCATTATAGGTAAACCAGATGTGTATTTCATTTTCTGCTATCTTCATAAAGCTTTCTACTTATTCTTTGGTTTCGTAAATACGGTTTAATTTGAAACTCCATTGACTGAACTAATCCAAGCTCATCTTTCAGGCAGCTTATTGAACTTTGATATCAAACTAGAGTTATCTGTACAGCAGGAAAGGCGCCTAGAATAGGGAAATGGCGATAAATAGTCACTTATCTAGAGGTATTTAGGTCTAAATATAAGCCCAAATGCCTCAAAAAAGCACGGTTAAAAATTTAGTTTGAGTGAAGCTTTACCGTACAAAGGTCTCAATAAAAATCAAAGTGGTTTATACATATGGTAATTTATCAGTACCTTGATCCTCGCCAAAATATTAGACAGTGCCCGCTTCTATCATTTTTTCGTTTTGGTAATATTGTTGTTCATATTGTTCAGGTGATACCCAGCCATTAGCTGAATGACGACGTATCCGATTATAATAGATTTCAATATATTCAAATAGTGCTTTATTAGCCAGTTTCCTCGTTTTGTAGTAACAGTCATGAATAATATGTGTTTTGAGTGTATGAAAAAACTCTCAACAACCGCATTATCAAAGCAGTTTCCTCTTCGACTCAGGCTTTGCCTTAGCCCATATTGTAACAATAATTGCTTGAAATCAGCACTGCCATATTGGCTTCCTTGGTCACTATGGATGAGTACATTTTTAGGAAATTGACGCCCAAATAAGGCTTGTTTTAATGTATTACACACTAAATGGCGGTCTATGTAGCGACTCGTTTGCCTAGCAATCACTTTTCGTCCATATAAATCGATAATCACCGACAAATATAACCAACCTTCACCCGTTTTAATATAAGTAATATCGGTTACCCATGTCGTATTCGGCTTATCAGGGTTAAATTGCCTATTTAACGTGTTGGGCGCAATATTGTGATGAGCCGTATCTGTTTTATACTTGAATTTACGTGCTGCTTTACTCCGTAATCCCAATTGTTGCAAAACACGGCTAATTGTCCTTTCTGAAACTTGATAGCCTGCATCCCCCTAGCATCAAGTAGCCTCGGTGACCCCCAAATGGGCCTTATGGTGCCAATACTGCTTTTGGATATACTCGCTGAGTTTGGCTGATTTGTTTGCACTTTTTAACCAGGCATAATAACCCGATGAACTGACACCAAGTAACGAGCATATCTTAGTAACGGGATAGCAGGTTAAATGATTTTTCATATAAGCGTACTTCACCGACTTGGATTATTGATGAAGTACACATGCGCCTTTTTTAGTATATCATTGGCCATTTTCAGTTCTTTAATCTCTTTTTCTAACGCCATAATCCGCTGTTGCTCAGCCGTTAACTCTCGACGGCTGGTTTTATTCGGGGAAAGTTGCCTAATCCATTTATCTAGGGTTGATTTACCCACACCTAGATGGTTGGAAAGTTCGCTAATAGAAAGGTGTGCATGAGATAATGCATAATCAACTGGTTGTTGTTTGAATTCGATACTAAATTTTTTAACCATGATATTTATCTCGCCATTTATAGAAAGTTGAATTTCCCATGCCATATTTACGGCAAAGTTCCTTGACAGGGATACCAGCCTCAGCTTCTTTTAAAATAGATACAATCTGATGTTCAGTCATTTTTTTCATGGTTAAATCCTCAGTGGATTAATAAAGAGAATTTTCTACTCTTTTGCTGTACTATTTTAAGGGGTAGTTACAGAACTGAGCTTAAAATCCCAGCTTCAGGAAGAAATCATAAAAAAGCTTTAGTGCCCACAAAGGCACGTAAAACGTGGGCACAGCAACTACAACAAAATCATTCTGTTACTATTGCTATGAGTTGTGCCATTGTTGGCTTAAGCCGTTGTGCTTACTATTATCAACCTAAATTACTGGATGATTCGGTGATAATATCAGTATTAAGTACTATCACTGACAAGCATTTACGCTGGGGCTTTCCCAAATGTTTTAATCGCATCAGAAAGCTTGGCTATAAATGGAATCATAAGCGTGTTTATCGAGTGTATTGTGAGTTAAAACTTAATATTAGGGCTAAACGTGAAAAACGTATCCCCCCACGAACACTAGAAAAGCTATTGGTTCCTAATAAACAAGGTGAATGCTGGTCAATGGATTTTATGAGTGACAGTAGTGGTAATCAACGTCGCTTTAGGACATTCAATGTCATCGATGACTTTAATCGTGAGGCGCTAGGCATTGATATTGCAGTAAGCTTACCGGTAGGGAGAATTACCCGTTATTTAGATAAACTGGCCGAATATCATGGGTATCCATTAAAAATACGAGTCGATAATGGGCCAGAATTTACAGGAAAAACCTTTATAAACTGGGCTAAATCACATGATATAGCCATTGATTATATCCAGCCCGGTAGTCCTTATCAAAATGGCTATATTGAACGATTTAATCGTACCTATCGCACAGAGGTATTAGATTTATATTTATTTAATAATCTGGAACAAGTAAGAAAGGTAACCGAAGAATGGCTAACCAGTTATAACACCGAAAGACCTCATGAAGCACTAAATAATATGACGCCGATTGAGTATAAAACACTAAAACAGGCAGCTTAATTTTCTACGTGAGTTGTGTACTGGGTTTGGGGTATTTACAAAACCACCCTATCAGATTACCCACTCGACTGAACAAAAGGCGATTTTAGATAATAGCCAAGAGTGGGGCGTGATTGATGACGAAACGGGTGAACTTATCGACTATGGTCAATTTAAAAGACCCAAGAAAAAAGCCAGCCGAAAAACAAAAACAGCAAAACAAGCAGAAAAGCCCATAAAAGAGGATTAATTGGTAAGGTCAAAGCACTGCTGATCCAGTGCTTTGGAAGCAAAATTTATTGTAAAAATTCATTACCGACGCAAGTTGGCAAACAAAACGGAAGAAAATTTAAGATGCAGTCCAAAACCCTGTGACATTCACTTTGTCCTGCTGCAAAACAGCTCGAATAGGCATTTGATTAACATTATGATCTTTTTCGGCTTGTTCTAATACCTGCATTTTACTTTCACCAACTAAATGTAGATAGATATTTTTACTATTTAAAATAGTAGGTAACGTTAAAGTAATACGATCAAGTGGCGCTGTTAATGGTGTCATCCCGACAACTTTTCGACCTGATTTCATATCTAAACCGGCCGCTAAATTAGCTGCACCTGGAAATAATGAAGCGGTATGTCCATCTTCGCCCATACCTAAAACAATTACATCAAATGGCATCGGAATTTTATCTAACATCTTGTCAGTCATTTCGGCGCCATCAAATGGATTATCACAACTGTTTTTTAAACCGACAAAATTAGCCAATTTTGCATTGTTTTGTAATAGATGCGTCATCACTAACTTTTCGTTACTGGCATCATTAGTATCATCAACCCATCTATCATCCACCAACGTAATAAAAACTCGACTCCATTCTATATTTTGTTGACTCAGTGATACAAATAATGGAATAGGTGTTTTACCCCCCGAAACCGCAATAGAAGCATGTCCTTTTTGTACAATGGCCTGTTTTAATTCATTGACGATATGTGAGGTTAAATCTTCGATCAATAATTGACTATTTTGATATTTATTTAACGTAAACATAGTTATTTTTCCTTTATTCAAATTCGTGCCATGAATGCCCATCTTTAGTGATTAAGGCAACGGATGCGACTGGTCCCCAAGTTCCAGCTTGATAAGTTTTTGGTGGTTCTTTTTCTGTTTCCCATGCACTAATAATTGAATCAACCCATTTCCATGCAGCTTCAACTTCATCACGATGAACAAATAACGCTTGGCGCCCCCGCATAACTTCAAGTAATAAACGCTCATAAGCATCAGCGCTTTGTTGGTGAAAAGTTTCGCTAAAACTTAAATCAAGTTTCGTGGTTTGTAAATTGTGAGTACTATCTAATCCCGGTACTTTGTTTAAAATTTCAATATCCATTCCTTCATCAGGTTGTAAACGAATCGTCAATTTATTTTGTGGTAATTGTGGATAAAATTCACTAAATAAATTAAGCGGTAATGGTTTGAAATAAACAACGACTTCAGAACATTTGCTCGGTAAACGCTTACCTGTACGTAAATAAAATGGAACGCCCGCCCAACGCCAGTTATCAATATCAACTCGAATCGCAACAAATGTTTCGGTATTGCTTTTTTGATTTGCGCCGTCTTCTTCTAGATAGCCCGGTACATTAACACCATTAACAAATCCTGCTGTATATTGTCCACGAACTACTTTTTCGCGTATATTGGTTTTATTAATTGGCCTAAGAGCATTTAGTACGGCTATCTTTTCACTACGTAAGCTATTATCTTCTAGGTTAGCAGGTGGTGACATGGCAATCATGGTTAATATTTGTAATAAATGATTTTGCACCATATCACGCATTTGGCCGGCTTTATCAAAATACCCCCAACGACCCTCAATACCTACTTGCTCAGCTACCGTAATTTCGACATGATCAATAGAATTACGATCCCAAAATGACGCAAATACTGTATTGGCAAAACGTAAGGCTAAGAGATTTAGTACTGACTCTTTACCTAAATAATGATCAATACGATAAACTTGTGATTCACTAAAGAATTTAGCCACCGAATCATTGATTTCACGAGATGATTGCAAATCAGTTCCAAGTGGCTTTTCCATCACAATGCGGTTTTGTGATTGATTTAAACCTGCAGCAGCTAGACCTTGGCAAATAGTTCCAAAAGCACCTGGATGCATTGCAAAATAGAAAATAGCGGGATGACCTGAATCAAGTTTATTTTTCAATCCTGCAAAACCCGCGCTATCATTAACATCTAATTTATGAAAATCCAATCGTTGACTAAATCTCCGCCAAATACTATCGTCTAACGGCTCCGGCATAAATGAGATGAGTGCATCTTTTGCAACTTCACAATAAGCAGCATGATCCCAATCAGCACGTCCTACGCCTAAAATCTTGGTTTGTTCAGGTAGTTTTCCATATTTTTCTAGTTGATATAAAGACGGTAGTAATTTACGTCTTGTCAAATCCCCTTTAGCACCAAAAATAACTAAATCGCAAGTTGGGATATCAGACATGGTTTTCTCCTAGGATGGTATAATGTAATTATTCTATTATGTTGGATGGTTAGTGTACAGGTTAAATCATAACAATAGGCATTAGCCTACATTAGCTCTAAAACAAAAAGGTCACCACAGTGGTGACCTTTTGCTTGAAACAAAGAATTGGATAATATTCCAATACATAAATTATACGCGTACAAAATCCATATGAACTAATTTTGGTTTAAATGCATGACGTTGTACTGCTTGTACTTTTACTTTAACTGCTTTTCCGTCAACCTCGATAGTTAACACTTCAGAATAAAAATCTGGTTTTTCTTGCATATTAAAGATTTGGTTGTGATCAAGCACAACAGAGATTGCAGGTTCAGTTCCACCATAAATGATGGCTGGGAATTGACCAGCGTGACGCAGGCGGCGGCTCGCACCCTTACCATGCTCTTTTCTAACTTCAGCTTTGAATGTAAACATATTTATTTCTCTTAATGATTTAAAATAAAAGCCAATTACAGGCGACCCAGTAGTTGACTATCAAACTAGCACTTTAAAAAGTGGTGGGTGTGGATTATAAAGTGTTATCCCTGTAAACGCAATCAATTAATCTTATTACAAATGAGTAAAACATTGATTGCGTATGTGGCATAAATTATGAACGCTTAGAGCAATTCTATGCGAAAACCATAAGTAAATTTCTTATTGGAAGATAATTTCAATGGTTTTGTGATACAACCGGCTTCGACACAAACCATTGATTTATATTCATCATCGCCAAAATCCTCCATGGCTTTAGCTTTATTTATCCATGGATTCCAAGTAACTACATCACTGACATTAGTGTTGGTTAATTGAATTGTTCGGATGCCATCAGTTATCGTTAGTTGTTTACTCGCATCAGTATAAATACGGTCGACTTCTTGATTAAAAGTTAATTGGCCTACTGTTGCTGGTTTGTTTTCAACTGCAAGTCGTTCTTGATAAGTTTCACCTAAACCTTTGACCACAACATGGTCAATGTTATCAATACCAAAATAAGTATGTAGCGCACTAGTTATATCAAAGTCAGCATAACAGCTTAAAGTAACTTCACAAGTTTTACCTAAATGAAGATTTAATGACACAGTAAAAGGTTGGTGACAATAAGGTTCTGTCTGCTGATTATTAGTAAGAGACAATATGAGATCAACGCCATTATCATCCTCTTTACAAGAGTCTAATTTCCATTCAACAATACGCGCAAAACCATGAGAAGGACTCCCTAATTGACCAAACCAAGGCCAGCAAACGGGTACCCCTCCTCGAATAGCCACCCCTTGTTTAAAATTTGTTTTGTCGCTTAGCCAAACAACGGGGGTTTGTTCAGTAGCGGGTTGCCAAAATAACAAATGTGCACCTTGTAATGTAACCGCTGCCTTGCAAGTTTTATGGTGAATAACCACAATAGGGAGTTCACCATAAGTCGATTGCTTAACCGATGGGCTTAGTGATACGCCTGATAAGCCACTATCTAAAATCGCTTTATATATACTCATACTTACTCCTAAATAATAGATTTAATCAATAATTAATATCGGAATATATCGATAATTGTACGCTTTTTAACTTAATAATAAAAACACTATAGATGCCAAAAGCTTTTTTTAATAAACTGGAGTAAAATGGCACGCTATCAAAATAAGATAATATAGGTTATTTTTGTTAAAAAGTTTCAGGAAAGACTACGTTTATGTATAAAATCCCAATGAGCTTGTATATTCATATGCCATGGTGTGTACAAAAATGTCCTTATTGTGATTTTAATTCACATACCGTAAAAAAAACGCCAGATTATGAAGCTTATGTAGAGCATTTGATTAAAGATTTACAGCATGATGCTGTTTTTTGCTCAACCCGCTCAATTTATTCAATCTTTATTGGCGGAGGTACACCGAGCCTGTTTTCTGCTGAATTGATTGATAAATTATTATTGAATATAAATAAGATTATCCCCATAAATAAGAATGCAGAAATCACCATTGAAGCCAATCCAAATTCTGTAGATATAGAAAGATTCAATGGTTATCAGCAAGCAGGTATAAATCGAATATCAATTGGTGTGCAAAGTTTTCAAGCCGATAAGCTGGTTAAATTAGGGCGGATACATGATCCCAAAGAAGCAATCACAGCAGGAAAACTAGCCCAAAAATTAAATTTAAGAAGTTTTAATTTAGATTTAATGCATGGATTGCCAAATCAAAGTATTGATGATGCCATATATGACTTAGAACAAGCCATTGCTATCGCGCCGCCTCATTTATCTTGGTATCAATTAACTATTGAGCCCAATACACTATTTGGATCAAAACCCCCCGTTTTACCAGATGATGATAAACTTTGGGAAATTTATCAACGAGGTCATCAATTATTGACAAGCCATGGTTATCAACAATATGAAACTTCGGCTTATTCTAAAGAAAATTTACAATGCCAACATAATTTAAATTATTGGCGATTTGGCGACTATTTAGGTATTGGATGTGGTGCTCATGGTAAATTAACACAACCTGATGGCAAAATTATTCGCACCATAAAAACGCGTCACCCAAAAGGGTATTTAGAAGGACGTTATTTAGATAAATATTATACGGTACCGGAAGAAGATCTGCCCTTTGAATTTTTTATGAATCGTTTTAGGCTTTTTGAACCAACGCCTAAACACGAGTTTGAACAACGGACTTCTTTACCTTTACAAACAGTTGAGAAACAAATAGCGACTGCCATTGGAAAATGCTATTTAATTGAAGATAAACAAAACTGGCAAATAACAGAGCATGGAAAGCTATTTTTGAATTCGTTATTAGAGATATTTCTATAAATAAATTATTGATATATATAAACCTATAATTAAATCATATTAATATTTACAATTATTTAACATAATAGGAGCTAACTATTTAATCAATAATTCACATAACTTTACATACATTTATCCAAAAAACGTGCATAATATCTCTCGACAATGCATTTATTTCATTGTTTTTCCTATTCCTTATGTTTTCCCAATAACTTTGTTATTGGGATTTTTTTGCCTGTAATTTTGATAACCCCATTGCTTTAAGCTTTTAATTATTACTTGATAAAAGCACAAGAAAGAAATTGTTTTAGTTCAACTAATGTGGAAGTTCCTTCCATAGGACCTTTTTTAGATACGGCTAATGCGCCACTCGCATTGGCATATTGCAATGCTTTTTCGACTGAATAACCTGCCAACATTAAACTGATAAATGTTGCACCAAAACAATCTCCCGCGCCTGTTGGATCAACGGAGTTTATTGTATATCCCCCAATGTGCAATATTTGTAAATGACCTTGCTTATCAATTCCATAATAATTAGCACCTTTAGAACCGCCTTTTACCACAATGTGCTTAATTCCTTTGTTAAGCAAATTAATCATGGTTTGTTGCTCACTTTCACCATTATGGTGAGAAAAATAACTAACTTCACTTTCACTCGGTAAAAAGATATCGGTATATTCCATTATGTAATCAAAAGATTGCTCCATTTCGGGTATATCAAACATCTCTTTACGTAAGTTAGGATCGAATGAAATTGTACCACCTTTATTTTTGATAATATCTATTGCTTTACGCATAGCATCAATCACGCGAAACGAATAAAGCGATGACCCCATTACATGTAAATGAGTACAATCTTTTAATAAGTTTTCATTAATATGATTAAATGAAAGTAAACCACATGCGCTATTTGGAATATTAAAAATGAAATCTCTTTCGTTAGCACCTTTATAAGTAACAAATGCACTGCCGGTATTGGCTTTATGATGTGAAGTAATGCCATCAATAATTACACCGTCATTTTTGAGGCGACTAATACACATTTTGCCAAAGGCATCTTTTCCGACACAACTAAAAAAGACAACAGGAAAACCTAATTTTGCAACTTGATCTGCAAATATTGCGGGAGCACCACTAACAAAAGGACCGATAAACTCTCCTGTTTGATCGAAACGTTGATTTTGTGTTTTCGCCAAAAACTCAACCAACAGCTCACCTATCGTGCAGATTTTAAAATGCATATTATGTCTCCAAGATGTTTTGATAAGTCACACAATATTTATTGGAAATCAGCTGATCAAAATGAGTATCTAATAATTGTTGATGATATTCAGTCACAGCCGGTCGTGACAAAACCACCATATCAATATCAGTTAGTATCCCAATGCTATTGTTATCATTATGGGCGATGCGTTGTGGCAAAATGCCGATAGTATGTGCCGCTTTTTTCATTATTTGTTGATACGTTTTAACTTGTTCTAAATTTTCAATAATCAATTGATTATCAGAATTAATTGCACTTAATTCAATGATAAAATGCGTCACTGAAAATTGATTCAAGACAAAGTTAATCATCTTGTTATCTTGCAAAATATTGCCATCAAGTAACACGCCACCAACAACAATCACTTCAGCATCGGTAAATTCTTTTGCTAATTGTGCGTTACTAATATCATTCATAATAAGTATTAATGATTTTTTGCTATGTAAAAATGGAATCAATTTCCTTATTAAATTGCCATGGCTTAAAAACAACGTATCACCATCATTAATATAACTTAAGCAGACTTTGACTAATTCAATATCACGACAATCACTAACACTTTGTGTATAACTTGGGGTAATGGTACTAGCCTGATTAAACACACTCTCTGGAGCAATATAAATCGCTCCACCAAAGGATCGCTTTAAATATCCTTGCTGCTCTAAATAAGTTAAATCTTGACGAATAGTCACATTCGAGACTTGAAGCAATTCTGATAACTCATCAACTTTAACTTCGCCTTGCTGACGAACTATTCCTGCAATTTGCAATCGTCGCTTTAATAGGGCTGAAGATGCTCTAGCCAATTTGATTTCCCATGCTGTAGATAAAAATAAAGAAGCAGTGATAATAGAATTAATCCTATACTTGGTCAACATCAAACTAGATCAATGTTTTACCTTATAAATCATATTAATAATGCTTAACATATTCTTTATTCGGCAGCCCCTATATACATATTAACCATCAAAACGAAAATTTATAAATTATTTTTATTTCGTTTCGAAAGTAAAGTTGAATTTTGTGATCTATCTCACGTGATTACCACTAGAATAACTTACGTTTTGAAAGTATATTCATTAACAATAAATTTCAAAAAGAAAGTTATTGGCCCAATATCAATCGAAACCAAATTATTAAGGGAAAGTCATATGTCTATCATTTCAAGCCACAATATGTTAAAAAAAGCGCAAACAGAACACTACGCTGTACCTGCCTTTAACATCCATAATTTAGAAACCATGCAGGTTGTTGTCGAAACTGTCGCCGAATTGCAGTCCCCTGTCATTTTAGCAGGCACACCTGGGACATATAGTTATGCCGGAACAGAAAATATTATTGCCATTGCTGATGAGTTATCGAAAAAACATAACATTCCATTAGCAGTTCATTTAGATCATCATGAACAATTCGACGATATAGCTTATAAAATTAGCGCCGGTATTCGCTCGGTGATGATTGATGGTTCACATTTCCCATTTGAAGAAAATATTGCGATTGTTAAACATGTGGTGGATTACGCCCACCGTTACGATGTCAGCGTTGAAGCTGAACTAGGCCGTCTTGGCGGCGTTGAAGATGATCTCGTTGTTGATGCAAAAGATGCTTTATATACCAATCCTAAGCAAGCAATAGAATTTATTGAAAAAACAGGAATTGACTCTCTTGCTATCGCCATAGGAACCGCACATGGTCTTTATAAATCAGAACCAAAACTAGATTTTGAACGCTTATCAGAAATCCGTTCAATGGTTGATATCCCCCTTGTATTACATGGTGCATCTGGCGTGCCAGAAAAGGATGTCCGTGAGTGTATTCGACGTGGCATTTGTAAAGTCAATGTCGCAACCGAATTAAAAATTGCATTTTCAGATGCCCTAAAACAGTATCTTATTGAACATCCTGATGCTCATGATCCTCGTCACTATATGAAACCGGCAAAAGCAGCAATGAAAGATATTGTCAAAAAAATTATTGCGACATGTGGATGTGCTGGCAAATTATAGAGGTTGAGATGATGATCTATACATTAACACTTAACACGGCCATCGATATGAATATTCATTGTCATGGGCTTAACCCTAATAGCGTCAATCGCACATTACACACGAAATATAGTCCCAATGGTAAAGCAATCAATGTTGCAATTGTCTTACATAACTTTGCTAAACCAACTTGTGCACTAGGCTTTTTTGGCGGGTTTTCAGGTAAATATATTACCGATGAACTGACAAAAATGCAGATTGAAACAAAACCCTGTTTTATTGACGATATTACCCGTATCAATATTTTTATTAATGATGGACAAAATGAATATAAATTGGTGAGTAAAGGTCCATTTGTACCGAACGATAAAAAAATCGAACTGCTTACTATCATTGAATCATTAGTCAACAATAGCTATTTAGTTATCAGTGGTAGTTTACCCAATAATGTTGAGCCTGAATATTATGAAACTATTTTAGATTTATGTAACAAAAAAAATATTCAAGTTATTCTTGATATTAGTCACAAAAAATTAAGCCAGTTACTTACCTACAAGCCACTATTAATTAAACCTAATGATGATGAAGTCAAAGAGATTTTTGGTTTTGAAACCAGAACCACATCACAAATCATTACCACGCTAGAAACGCTACACGTGCAAGGTGCACAAAACATTTTATTAACCATGGGGGCTAAGGGACTCTACTTTTCTAATGGGGTGCATATTTGGTATTGCAATGCTGTAGCAATCAAATTAATCAGCTCTGCTTGTGCTGGTGATGCTTCACTGGCGGCTTTTCTTAGTGAATGGTTGCCTGAGCAACAACATATTGAAAAATCAATGAAAAAAGCATCTGCGACTGGTGCTAACGTGGCCGAATCAGATGGATTAGGTTTATTAGATAAAGTCAATATTTATATGGATCAGCTTGAAGTGACCCAAATAAAGTAAGAGGGATTATTATGAAAAAAATATTAGCTGTAACAGGCTGCCCAACGGGCATTGCCCATACCTATATGGCAGAAGAAGCCTTGAAAGCGGCTGCTGAAAAAGCAGGCGTTGAAATTAAAGTAGAAACCAATGGTGCAGGTGGGGTTGATAATGCCATTACCGATATAGATCTTGCGAGTGCAATGGGTGTTATTATAGCAGCAGATAAAGATGTCAATCCAAACCGTTTTGATGGATTGCCTGTTATTGAAGTCCCTGTCAAAGATGGTATTCATAAAGCAGCCGCACTAATTGAACAAATCACTTCAGGTAAGGTTCCTATCCGCAAAAGCGATAAAAACGACACCAAAAACTCGGTTTCACCATCTAACCCAATAGATGTAAAAGAATCGATGGGTCGACAGATTTATAAACACCTTATGAGTGGTGTCTCTAACATGTTGCCTTTTGTTGTTGCTGGTGGGGTATTAATTGCACTCTCTTTTTTATGGGGGATCTATTCAGCAGATGAAACCAATGCACAATATAATGAATTTGCTGCATTATTGATGAAAATCGGCGGCCAGGCATTTGGTATTATGGTGCCAATCTTTACCGGTTTTGTCGCTTACTCTATAGGAGGAAGACCTGGAATGGTTGCCGGTTTTGTTGGCGGATTGATTGCCAATATGACCGGAGCTGGTTTTTTAGGTGGCATTATTGCTGGTTTTGCTGCGGGTTACTTGATGCTTTATGTCAAAAAGTGGTTAGGCTGCTTGCCTCGTTCATTTGAAGGACTAAAGTCTATTTTTATCATGCCATTAATCGGTGTCTTTGTGATCGGTGCCGGCATGTATTTACTAGGCGGACCGATTGCAACCATTAACAATGCCATGAAATCATTCCTTGAATCATTACAATCCGCTAATCCTATTTTACTTGGTATAGTAATTGGAGCCATGTGCTCTTTTGACTTTGGCGGTCCTGTCAATAAAGCAGCCTATGTGACTGGCACCATGCTACTAGGTGAAGGTAACTTTTACTTTATGGCTGGAGTTTCTGCTGCGTGTATTGTGCCACCTTTTGTGATTGCTTTTTCAACGACTATTTTCCGCGACAAAGCATTTACTGAAGAAGAACGTGCAGCCGGAATGGTAAACTATATTTTAGGTTCAACGCACATTACCGAAGGCGCCATTCCTTTTGCGGCAAAAGATCCATTACACGTGCTCCCAATCATGATGCTATCATCGGCCATTGCTTCTGTATTAACTTTCTTAAGCCAAATTCAAGTCCCTGCTCCCCATGGTGGTTTTTTAGTACTGCCATTGGTAAATAAACCTTTTCTCTGGGTGGGTTGTATTTTCGCTGGTGCACTTATTGGTGCCATATTATTAGGTTTAATACGTATTCATCAAAATCGACAATTAGCAATTAAAGTCACAGTATAATTAACCAGTTGATATATCGATAACTTTTCGGTATATCAAAATTAATAAGGACGACAAATGAGTCATTTAAAACTGACAACTAATGATATTTCAATCATAAGCGGATCTCACTCTAAGCAAGAAGCCATTCAGTCAATATCTGAAGCGATGATCAAAGCCGGTTTAGTTAAAGATGATTATACCCAAGCTATGTTTGATCGTGATGCGCAAATCTCAACCTTTTTAGGTAATGGCATCGCAATTCCGCATGGTACCACAGACAAACGTGATAGTGTCATCGAAACAGGGCTAAAAATAAATTATTATCCTGAAGGAATCTATTGGGATGAAGATAACAATATTGCTTATGTTGTCATAGGGATAGCAGCAAAAACCAATGAACATCTAGATATTTTACGGCAATTAACTCGTGCTGTAATTGCTGAAGATACCCTTGAACGCATTAAAGCAATTAATACCACTGAAGATTTATTAAAAATATTACAAGGTAGTTGATATTAATCATCCCATGATGAGATTGTATTCTCATTCATGGGATTGATGTTTTTATGTTACTTAATACTAGTTGGCATTAGCTGTTAAGCTTAATCTTTGATTTAAATATAAAGTTATTTTTAAGATTTGAAATATTTAAACCTATTATCGATAATGCTCTTATTATCTATTTCCAATAATACTAAATTCCTTTTAAAGCTAAGACTAAAGACAATAAATTGTTCATCGATGTCAAAATAGTAACATCTATAATCTTCATAGTTCATAGATATGATATTTAAATATCTAGTTGCGATTGAAGGTATCAGTTAAAAACAAACAGACATCCTAATTTAAAATCAAAACCCAGATTTGTAGTTTTATAATCAATCCCATTTTAGCTTTTGACTATATCGCTTAATAGATGATTTTTTGTTAATAGAATTATATCCGTTTTAAAATAACTCGCAGATCTTCGCCTACCATAACAACCGATTCAAATCGAAAATTTGGCGCCATTGATAGATTTTGTAAGTTAGGTAATATACACATATCTTTTGCATTATGACCAAGTAATTTAGGTGCGTAATAGATAATCAATTCATCAATTAAGTTTTGTTCTATTAGAGCACCAGCTAGCTGAGCACCCGCTTCAACCCAGACAGAATTAATACCTTTTTGACCTAAAATTGTCATTAAATGCACTAAATCAATATTATTTTTTGGTGAGGATTCAACTATTAATTGAGTGTTAGGCTTATTGATGGAAATAGCTTGCTTCCGCACTACCCATATTTCGCCTAATTGCTTAAAAAGATTCTCATCACCGGTTAATTGATTTTGGCCATCAATAATGACACGAATAGGCTGCCGAATATTTTCGGCGGAATAAACTTGTTTTATATCATCAGGTAACTCAGCATGTCTAACCGTTAAACTCGCGTTATCGGTTTGTACCGTTATGCGGGTACTTAAAATACAACTTGCCTGTGCCCTAAACTGTTGTACATCTTGTCTTGCCGCGCTTGATGTGATCCATTTGCTTTCGCCCGATGCCATTGCCACTTTACCATCAAGAGAAGTGGCAAGTTTAAGTTGTACATATGGAAATCCTGTTCGCATTCGTTTTAAAAAGCCTTGATTGAGCGTTTCAGCCTGCCTATCGAATACCCCAACAACCACCTCAATTCCCGCATCACGCAATCGTTTTATACCATTGCCCGAAACATTTGGATTGGGATCTTGCATGGCAATAACAACACGTTTAATTTGCGATTTGATTAGGGCATCGGCACAAGGTGGCGTTCGACCAAAATGGCTACAGGGTTCTAGTGTTACGTATGCTGTTGCATCTTTAGCATTATTCCCGGCCATTTGTAGTGCATAAACTTCAGCATGTGGTAGCCCTGCTTTTTGATGATAACCTTTACCAATGATTTGATTGTCTTTTACAATCACACAACCAACATTAGGATTTGGTGATGTGGTAAAACGACCAAGCTTAGCTAGCTCAATCGCTTGTTGCATATAAAAATAATCATTGTCGTTTATCATCGTCATCTGGGGTATTATTTCTGTTGTAACTTGGCAATTTCATTACTAAATTGTTCGATATCATCAAAACTAAAATAGACCGAAGCAAAACGAATATAAGCAATTTTATCTAAGTTTTTGAGTTCTTCAATCACATAGTCACCAATTAATTTTGCTGGAACCTCGCGTTCACCGGTTGCTCTAAGTTTGGATTTTATACGTGTTATCGCATCTTCAATGGCATCAAAACTCACTGGGCGTTTTTCAAGTGCCCTTTTGATACCATTACGTAATTTATCCTCATTAAATGGTTCACGAACTTTATTGCTTTTAATGACATTAGGCATAATTAATTCAGCAATTTCAAATGTGGTAAAACGTTCATTGCACTCGACACACTGGCGACGGCGACGAACTTGATATCCTTCACCGACAAGACGTGAATCAATCACCTTTGTATCATCTGCATTACAAAACGGACAGTACATAACAATATCCTTATAATGACATAATTAAGCTTACAATAGCTGAAAATTTTAATTTAAACAAGGTTGATTAGTATCTTCTATTTTTAGATAGGGTGGTACAAGTAAATTTAAGCATTGAAAATGAAGATGATGACTGTGAGGATAAAATTGGCTAGTCAATGAAGTAAACAAATAAGGGGCACTATCATTAAGTAAAAAATGCCGTCGCCTATTGGGCAACGGCACAATATTTACCAATCTAAGTTAATTAAAAAATCACGTAATTTGGCAAAATCATCAGGCATATTATGGGAAAGTAATGTCATATCTGCACGTTCCGCTAGCGCTTTTGGCAGTGGAATTGACTTGCCAAGAATATCTTCAACCACCTCTTTAAATTTAGCTGGATGCGCCGTACCTAAAAATAGACCATATTCACCGTCTTGCAGTTGATCACGTAATACACGGTAAGCAATTGCACCATGGGGCTCTGACAAATAATTTTTTTGATTAAGTTCACGAACGGTCTGCTTAGCAACTTCATCAGACACAGCAGCATGACCAAGTGATTTAAGTGCCCAACCTTCTCTTTTATAAATTTCCTCAATTCGAGGCCAATTATTAGGTTGGCTAACATCCATTGCATTAGATAGCGTTGCAACTGTTGCGTGAGGTTCCCATTTTCCGGTTTCTAAATATCGTGGTACGGTATCATTCGCATTTGTTGCAGCAATAAAGCGTTTAATTGGTAAACCCATTGTTTTTGCAAGCAAACCAGCTGTTAAATCACCAAAATTACCACTTGGTACTGAAATCACAAGTTGTTCACGTTGCTTAGGCGTTAGTTGTGCATAAGCTTCAAAGTAATAACAAATTTGCGCTAGCAATCGGCTAATATTGATAGAATTAGCAGAATTCAAACCAATGTTAGTTTTTAATTCCTCATCATCAAATGCTTTTTTAACTAACGTTTGGCAAGCATCAAAGTCACTTTGAATCGCAATAGTATGGATGTTATCACCAAGTGTACAAAAAAGTTTTTCCTGTAATGGGCTAATTTTTCCCGCGGGATATAAAATTACGACCCGAATATTAGGTAAATGATAAAATGCATGGGCGACAGCGGCTCCAGTATCACCAGATGTAGCGGTTAAAATAGTAATTTTTTTATCTGCTGCAACTTGGACTAATGCTTGCGCCATAAAACGTCCACCAAAATCTTTAAATGCGAGCGTTGGCCCGTGATAGAGTTCTAGGGAGCCAATATCTGCTTCTACCGATTTTACAGGGGCAGGAAATTGGAACGCATTGTTAACAAGCCTATGCATATCATCAAAGCTGATCTCATCACCAATAAAAGCAGATAAGATTTTAGCACTACGAGTCACAAAATCGAGTGTTAATAATGATTCAATTTCGTTTATAGAAAACTTAGGTAGCTCTTGAGGGAAGAATAAACCTTGCCCTCTTCCTAATCCTTGTTGCACCGCATCAGCAAAACTAACTTGCTGGTAATGATCTTTTAAGTTATACAATTTCATAATATATTCCAGTTATCTTTATGCTTTAATTTTGTGCTTTTTCTGATATTAACTTAATCAGCAAAAAGTTGGCGTCTTCTTAGGTTTAACTCGATTTTTTATAATCAATAAACTTAGATCACTCTTGCACCTTGGGTATCTATTTTACAAATATGGGTAAAACCTTCATCATTTTGTAAATAACTATGTTTAAGCAGTAATTCAATTTGCTGAGCAGTTTCAAGCTTATCGGCAATCACAAACATTGTTGGACCAGAACCGGAAATACCCGATGCCAACGCACCAAGTTGTTTAACCCGTTTTTGTGTTTCATCAAAGTGAGGCAATAGCTGTTTACGATAAGGTTCCGCAATATTATCAAAAAGCATTGTCGCAGCTAGCTTAGATTGCTTGGTATAACAAGCATGCAAGAACCCACCAACATAGCGCCCATGCGCTATACAATCAGCTTTTTGATACTGGGCAGGTAATATTGCGCGCGCATCAGCGGTTGAAACCTTAATGCCTGGATATGCCATTACCCAGTACCACTCTTCAAAATGCGGTATCGATTCACTAATGATGCCCATTTCATCAAGGATAAGTTGCATTCCACCCAAATAGCAGGGCGCCACATTATCATAATGCACACTACCCGAAATACGTCCTTCAAGTTCCCCCATCATTGAAAGCATTTCAAACTCATTAAATGGTTTATCAAAAAACTCATTTAAAGCAACAAATGCCCCAACCACAGAGCAAGCACTTGATCCTAGCCCCGAGCCAATTGGCATATTTTTTTCAAGCGTCATACTGACAGGCAATTTTTTACCCATTGCTTGGCAAAAGCGCTGCCAACATTGATAAACAATATTATATTTAGGATCATAGGGTAGTTTTTTGACAAATTGACCTTTGCTAGTAAGGGAAAATTCGTTAGTAGATTCAACGGTAATACAGTCCCCCAGCATCGCACCACTAATCGGGCTAATTGCTGCACCTAATATATCAAAGCCAACACTAATATTGGCCATTGATGCGGGTGCATAAACAGTTAAAGATTTATGACTCATTTAACCCCCAATTTTGCCAGATGTAGTTCGTAAAATATCAGCAAAAACACCTGCTGCTGTGACATCATTCCCTGCACCATAACCACGTAAGACCAAAGGAATTGGTTGGTAATAACGTGTATAAAATGCTAAGGCATTTTCGCCATTTTTGACTTTATAAAGAGGATCTTCACTATCGACAGCTTCAATTCTAACACTGCATTGATTGTTTTCGATGCTACCCACATAACGTAATACTTTACCTTGTTTTGCCGCTTGTTCTGATTTTGCTTTAAACTCTAAATCTAATTGCGGTAATTTAGCCATAAACTCATCAATACTACCTTGTGCATATTCAAGAGGTAATACGGACTCGACATTGATTTGATCCAATTCTAATTGTAAACCTGATTCTCTAGCTAAAATAAGTAACTTTCTAGCTACATCGGTTCCAGATAGATCGTCTCGAGGATCAGGTTCAGTAAAGCCTTTTTCTTTTGCTAATTTAGTGGCTTCGGACAATAACATTCCCTCATCAAGTTTTCCAAAAATAAAAGAGAGCGAACCTGATAATATGCCAGAGAATTTAATTAGTTCATCCCCAGCATTAAGTAGATTTTGTAAATTTTCAATAACGGGTAAACCAGCTCCAACATTGGTGTCGTACTGAAATTTACGTTTACTTTTTTCGGCTTCTTGACGTAAACGTAAATAATAAGCCATTGAACTTGTATTTGCTTTTTTATTTGGCGTGACAACATGAAAGCCATTAGCTAAAAAGTCTGCATATTTATCAGATATTTCACAACTAGAAGTACAATCAACTAAAATTGGATTAAGTAATCGATTATTTTTAGCAAACTCAATAATTCCATCTAACGAATAACTATTTTCACTGTGCTTAATTTGCTCTCGCCAATTTGAAAGATCGATACCATCGCGATTAAGAACGTTATGTTTAGAATTAAATAACCCACAAACACGCAAATCGATCTGTTTGTTTTTAAGCCATGCTTGTTGACGTTCGATTTGATCGATTAATGCACCACCAACACCACCAACACCAATCACAAACACATCAAGCATTTTATCAGTACCAAATAACATCTGATGTGCAACACGTACGCCCATCACGGCAACATCATTATCAACCACAACTGAAATAGACCGTTCAGATGAACCTTGTGCTATAGCAACAATATTTATATTGGCTCTAGCAAGTGCTGTAAAGAAGTTAGCCGATAAGCCTCGCAATGTCCGCATACCATCGCCCACAACGGAAATAATAGCAAGTCTTTCGATCACTTCAATCGGTTCAAGTAATCCATCTTTTAGTTCTAAGAAAAATTCATCGCTCAATGCTTCTTCTGCCCGATAAAGTTCAGTTTGAGGTATACAAAAACTGATACTATATTCTGATGAAGATTGAGTAATAAGTACGACTGAAATACCTGCATAAGACATTGCAGAAAAAACACGTGCTGACATACCAACCATACCTTTTAATCCAGGACCAGAAACATTGATCATTGCCATATCATTTAAATTGGTGATACCTTTTACTGGTGTAGTTGAATCAACAACATTAGCACCAATCAGTGTTCCCGGTGCATCGGGATTATTCGTATTTTTAATTAAACAAGGGATTTGGAACTGGGCAATAGGTAAAATTGTTCTTGGATGAAGTACTTTTGCACCAAAATATGAAAGCTCCATGGCTTCTTGATAAGACATCGTTGTAAGCAGTTTAGCATCGGGTACAATACGAGGATCACAGGTATAAACACCATCAACATCTGTCCATATTTCACAGCTATTAGCGCGTAAGCATGCCGCGAGTACCGAAGCTGAATAGTCTGAACCATTACGCCCAAGAACAACTAACTCGCCTTTCTCATTACCTGCTGTAAAACCAGGCATTAAAATAATATGATCTTGTGGGATACGCATTTCACTAATTCGGTGTGAAGACTCTGCAATATCGACCGTTGATTCTAAATAGCTACCTTCTGCAATTAACATTGCGACTGGATTGATTACAGTAACTAAATGCCCCTTAGCTTTTAATAGTTCTACCATAATGGCGATAGAAAGTTTTTCACCACGACAGATAATTGATGCATTAATGCTATCAGGGCATTGACCTAATAAACCAATACCCTTAAGCAATTGCTTAATATTATTTAATTCATCAAGCGCAAAGCGCTTCATCTGTTCATAAGCAAAATTAGGTTGTGCTTTTGCAATACCTTCTAATAAATCAGCAAAGATTTTTTCAGCATCATAGATATTATTTTGTATATCTTGTCCTGCAACTGTTTTTTCAACCATTGCAACTAAATGGTTGGTAATTTTAGCTGGTGCCGATAAAACAGCAGCGGTTTGCTCTTGTTTAGCATTATTTTTAATAATCTCTGCAACTCGCAAAAAACGTTCTACGTTAGCAACAGATGTTCCTCCAAATTTTAAAACTTTCATATCACACCTTACTTATTATCATAATTTATGCCATTATTATTTGAGTTATTGTTTTTAGCGCTTGCTTATAGGTATCAAAAAAATCTTGTAGTATTATCACGCTATTTTCATTTTTAACTTATTTCTTTGTTTACGTTAACTATATTACTTTCATACAAAATAAAAACCCGCCTTTAAGGGCGGGTTTTTTAATATCTTTTGGAAAAATCAACCCGCCCTAGATCGCATAATAGTACCTAAAGTGCCAATGATGTTTGTCATACTAGTTAAAATTATCATGATTTCCCTCGGAAATTATTAAATTAAGCTCAAAACAAAACAGCCCGACATTTTCATGTCAGGCTGTAATTTAAAAAACCTTTTTGCTGTTTTCGTACTCATTGACAACTTTATTTAATGCTAGATATATGCTTTGAGCATCTTGTTTCTTTAATGCTTCATCTAAAATATTAAGATACGATAACATCAATTTTTGATTATCTTCGGCAAATTGTGGAGATATTTCCTGATCTTCATATAACATAACATATGTGCGAGCAAATCCAAAAATCAAAAAATAAACTGACGCATTTTTTGGATCTTCTTGAATTAGTACTCTCATTGCATTTCGTAGTTTTACATAACTATCTGTACCAGGCAAACTTGTCGCAAATGTTTTCGTTACATCAGAAAATGTCATTGCCTTAAACCTCAATCAAATTCATAAGAAGAAAGGATAGCAACCCATTAGCAGAAGTGCAAGTCTATTTTGTTTACCAACCATAATTTTTTTGTTTCCAGTAAAAATCAGCTACAAAACTCAATAATAAGGATTATATTATTTATCTTCTTTACAAACAGTCAATCCTGCCGGCGCTTGTGCAACAGGCATTATTTCAATTGAATTGACATTGAAATGAGTTGGTGTATTAACTAACCAAGAGACAGTATTGGCAATATCTTCAGGAGTAATAAATTCAACGCCTTGGTAAATCGCTGAAGCCTTCTCGTTATCGCCATGAAATCGAACATTTGAGAACTCTGTACCACCACATAATCCAGGCTCAATATTAGTGACCCTTACTTTTTTTCCTAATAAATCTGTCCGCAAATTAGCACTAAACTGTTTAACAAAGGCTTTAGATGCACCATAAACATTCCCACCTTTATAGGCATAAGTGCCAGCCACAGATCCAAGATTAATGATATAACCAAAATTGCGATCAACCATTTCTGGTAAAATTTGTCGAGTTAAATTTACTAGCCCAATAATATTGGTTTCAATCATTGTTTCCCAATCGTTATAATCTGCTTCATAAGCAGGCTCTAAGCCTAATGCTAAACCTGCATTATTAATCAAAACGTCTATGGGTTGGAATTCATTCGGTAATTGTAACAAAATGGTATTCACTGCATCTTTTTTAGTTATATCTAATGGCAATGACAAAAAATTAATACCTAATTCATCTGCAAGTTTTTGTAGTTTATCTATACGCCTAGCTACACCTATTACTTTATAACCGTCTGCAATTAGCTTACGGCAAATGGCTTGCCCAAAACCAGAGGATGCACCAGTAACTAAAGCTATATTCATATTAAATCCCCTTATAAACTAAAATGAAAATTTGAGTATATTTCGATAAACTACAATATGCATACACAACAAATAAACTAAAACACCTACTTCCCTGAAATTTTTTCACAAAAATATTTATCTAATACGTATAAAAAACCCGCTTAATGAGCGGGTTGATATTTAATACTTCATTTAGCAGATTCTTGCACAGGTTCTTCATCTTTTAATGGCACAATTAAAGTATCAATATGAGTACTATTGATAAGTTGACGAGCAGAAGACATTAACTTACTCCAAAAGTCCTGATGATGGCCACACACGACTAAATCAGCACCATATTCGTGAATTGCCTCAATTAATACTTGGTCAAATTCTCCATTTCCTGAAAGAGTGTGAGCAATAGGATAACCCGCATCATCTGCCAATTTATTTAATGCAATGTGTGCATCTTCAGTAATTCGATCTTTCATATCATTCATATTAATATCAACCAAACCAGTATAAAGATCAGAATAGTTAATACCAACATGAATCAATGATATTTGAGCATTATACGGCCTAGCCATAGAAACTGCTTTTTCGACAAGAACTTCACTTTCAGGCGATAAATCCACTGCAACTAATATGTGTTTATAAGCCATAATACGTTACTCCTTCCTATTTGATGCTCAGGTTAAATTACAAATTGATATTCTCTTTTTACTACTAAATTAATTTTTGAGCAAGCCAAAAAAGTGATCCAGATAGCAAAATCGAAATTGGAAGTGTTAAAATCCATGTTAACGCAATATTTTTAATGGTTTTACCCTGTACTCCACCACCATCAACGATCATTGTACCAGCAACAGATGATGAAAGAACTTGGGTTGTCGATACTGGCATACCGGTATAACTTGCAATCCCAATTGATAAAGCCGTTGTGATTTGTGCCGACACCCCCTGTGCGTAAGTCATACCTTTTTTACCAATTTTTTCACCTATAGTAATAGCTACACGCCGCCACCCTATCATTGTTCCAACTGCCAACGCCGAAGCTACCGCAATAATGATCCAAATAGGCGCATATTCAACAGTTTTGAGCAAATCATTATTTAAAGATTTTAAATATTGTTTGTCTTCTGGTGGCACATTAGGTTGTTTGGCAACATGCAAAACAGTATCAGATAAACATAATAATATACGTCTAGCCTGAGATCGTTGTTCTACATTTAACGATTGATAATCATTAATTTTATTAAAAAGTGAATTCGCTATTCCAATAGTGATGAAGGAACGAGAATAATCACAATGATATTGATTCAAATCTGTAATAGGAATGTTTGCATCAATCGCAGATTGTTTACCTATCACAGTTGTTAAATCTTCACTATGCGAAACAAAATACTCTTCAATATTATGGATTGCATTACGGGTATTAGTAATATCATAAGTAGGAGCATTCATATTAACGATAAAACCAGCAGGGGCAATTCCCATTAACACTAACATTAATAAACCAATTCCTTTTTGCCCATCATTAGCACCATGAGAAAAGCTCACGCCAGCAGCCGATATAATAAGCATGATACGGATCCAAAACGGTGGCTTTTTCTTGCCATAGAGTTTTTCACGCTGTTCAGGCGTCATAAAAATACGTTCTCTTTTTTTACTGCTCTTTTTACTTTGCCCTTTACGTGTCCAATATTTACGTAGAAAAAAGATCATTAACCCGGCAATAACAAGACCAACTATTGGTGAAATAATCAAGGATAAAAAGATTTGGAGCATCTTAGGGATATTAAGCGCATCAATGATTGATGTATCCATAATCAATGCATTTGCAAGTGCCACTCCAATAATAGAACCAATTAAAGTATGTGAACTTGATGCAGGAATACCAACATACCAAGTACCTAAATTCCAAATAATTGCTGCAAATAAAATAGAAAATACCATAGCAAGCCCATGAGCCGAACTGACATTAAGTAATAAATCAGTTGGTAACAAGTGCACAATTGCATAAGCAACACTAAGCCCACCAAGTAACACTCCAAAGAAATTAAATACTCCTGCCATAAAAACTGCGAGTTGTTCTTTAAGTGCCCTTGTATAAATAACAGTGGCAACAGCATTGGCGGTGTCATGAAATCCATTGATAGCCTCGTAAAAAAGTACAAAAAGTAAAGCAAAGGCTAATACTATAATGGTTGAAAATTCTAAATCAGCAAATAGATGAAACATAATATATCTTTCTGTTGTTAATTAGCACCACTATTATCCTTGAGAATAGGCTAATGAGCAAAACAATTTTTACATTTTTTGTTGGGCATAACGTGCCGCTAAAAAGGCACAAATCATTAATTGGATTTGATGGAAGATCATTAAAGGTAAAATCATAATGCCTATTATTGATATGGGAAAAAGAACACTTGCCATTGGAATACCACTCGCTAAGCTCTTTTTCGAGCCACAAAATACAATTGTGATTTCATCTTCTTTGCTAAAACCTAAAAATCTTGCACTATAAGTGGTAATAAATAACACTATAGTCAATAGAATAATCGAGAAAAATAGAATGTTTAATAATGATAAAAAACCAACTTGCAACCATATACCATTAACTACCGCATCACTAAAAGCAACATAAACTACTAATAAAATCGACAGGCGATCTATTTTAGAAATAACGCTTTTATATTTATTTATCCATTTGCCAATAAAACGTCTAGATAAATGCCCAACAATAAAAGGCAACATCAGTTTTAACATAATAGAGCTAATCGCATCAATTATGTTCATTGATGTCGAAGCTTGGGTATGCATTAATAATCCAACCAAAAGAGGGGTAATAAAAACACCTAATAAAGTTGATGCAGATGCACTACAAACAGCTGCTGCTACATTACCTTTTGCTATTGAAGTGAAAGCTATAGCTGATTGTACTGTTGCCGGTAAAACACAAAGATAAATAAAGCCTAAATAAATATCTTGTGATAAAAAATTTGGCACCAACAATTGCATCATCAAACCTAATATAGGAAAAATCACAAAGGTAGTAGCAAATATTAATAAATGCAATCGCCAATTCTTTATGCCAACAACAATTGCTTGAAAAGAGAGTTTGGCGCCATGCATAAAAAAGAGTAAGCCAATAGCGAAGCTTGTAAGGTATTCAAAAACAGTTTTGGTTTGTCCTTCACAAGGAAAAACACTAGCTGTAATCACAACACAAATTAAAATCCATAAAAATGAATCAATCTTAAATCGTTGCAGTATATTCATGGTTTTTAGTGTCTTTAATTAAAAACAATTAAAAAAATCGCCACAAAAGTGGCGTTATATGTAAATGATAAAATTTATTCTAAGAAACTACGAAGCACATCGGATCGACTTGGATGGCGCAACTTACGCAAGGCTTTAGCTTCAATTTGACGAATACGTTCTCGTGTAACATCAAATTGTTTACCGACTTCTTCTAGCGTATGATCCGTATTCATATCAATACCAAATCGCATACGTAACACTTTGGCTTCTCTTGGCGTTAATCCAGATAAAATATCACGTGTCGCACTGCGTAGGCTTTCAGACGTAGCTGCATCTAACGGTTGCTCAAGAGCAGTATCTTCAATAAAGTCACCTAAATGGGAATCTTCATCATCCCCAACAGGTGTTTCCATTGAAATGGGCTCTTTAGCAATCTTAAGCACTTTACGAATTTTGTCTTCAGGCATTTGCATGCGTTCTGACAACTCTTCAGGCGTTGGTTCACGACCAATCTCTTGTAACATTTGACGTGAAATACGGTTTAGTTTATTGATTGTTTCAATCATATGTACTGGAATACGAATTGTTCTTGCTTGGTCAGCAATGGATCGAGTAATGGCTTGCCTAATCCACCAAGTCGCATAGGTTGAAAATTTATAACCACGACGGTATTCAAACTTATCAACCGCTTTCATCAAACCAATATTACCTTCTTGGATAAGATCTAAGAATTGTAATCCGCGATTGGTATATTTCTTCGCAATAGAGATAACGAGACGCAAATTAGCCTCAACCATTTCTTTCTTAGCACGGCGTGCTTTAGCTTCACCAATAGACATGCGCCGATTAATATCTTTGATTTGCTCAATAGAAAGGTTAGTTTCTATTTCAATTTGCTGCAATAGATTGATCTGAACTTGAATAGGTTCTTCAAATTCTTTCAAACTTATAGCAAATGCGCCTTTAGCTGTTAATGCCTTTTGATACCAGCTCATATTATTTTCATTACCAGTAAAATGCGTCATAAACTGCTTTTTCGGCATTTTGCATTGTTCCACACAGATCTTCATAATTGCACGTTCATGTGTTCTAACGCGCTCCATCATGCTTCTCATGTTATTAACAAGAATATCAAACTGCTTAGCAACTAAACGAAATTGTTTGAATATTTCTGATAAGTTTTCAATCTCTTTTTGCGCTTTTTTATGAGCTCGACCATATTTTTTAATAGCATCCGATGTTTTATCATGTTGCTCTTTTAGTTCAGCAAATTTAGCTCTGGCAACTTCAGGATCAATAGAAACATCATCATCAGTTGAAGAATCGCTTTCTTCATCCTCATTCTCATCGTCGCTATCATCAATGTCAATTTCGGTTTCACTAACTAACTCTTCAGGTAGTTCTTCAGAGACTTCCTCAGCATTTGGATCAACAAAACCGGTAATCAAATCAGATAAGCGAACCTGTCCGCTTTCGATCAAATTATATTGCTCTAAAAGATAGGTAATGGCTTCTGGATATTCGGATACTGACGTTTGAACCTGATTAATGCCATCTTCAATACGTTTAGCAATATCAATTTCACCTTCACGTGTTAACAACTCAACCGCGCCCATTTCGCGCATATACATACGGACAGGATCGGTTGTTCTACCAATTTCTGACTCAACATTAGATAATACTAATGCTGTTGCTGCTTCAACGGCTTCCTCATCAGGGACATTATCTGAAAGTAATAACTCATCAGAATCTGGGGCTTCTTCAAGCACTTGAATGCCCATATCATTAATCATTTGGATAATATCTTCAATCTGATCTGAATCAATAATCTCTTCAGGTAAATGATCGTTGACATCAGCATAGGTCAGGTATCCTAGCTCCTTACCTCGAATGATTAGGAGTTTTAGCTGTGATTGAGAATTTTGCTCCATAAAAGGTATCCACTTTAGTTATTTGGTCATCTATATTATATATGTAGAACTATATCTGAAAATCTACATATACCCTATATATTTAGTCTTTTTTTGATAAAACAAGTATTAAAGTCGCCAATTCTTTTTTCTCTGCGGTACTTAAACCAGAGACTCTCTCTTTTGCGATTAGTTCATCTTGCCTTTGGGCGAGTATATTATCATATAACTCTTTTAAAGTATGTGAAAAAGTTGAATCTATTTCATCATCTTGATAATGACACTCCCATGTTGATAAACGATTTAATTGTTTATAAAACGGTCTATCTATACACTCTGTTAGTATTTGTGCTGTCGTTATATTGGGATAACGTTGACATAATTCAAGTAATTCAATAAAGATCTCAATACCTGCCATTTTAACTTGGCGAATCACATTAATATCAGAAACTTGTTCAGCAAGATTAGGATATTGAAGTAATAAACCGATTAAAACACGCATAGTGGTTAATTTTATTTGTGATACAGGGGCTCTTTCTTTTGCCTTTTCATTACCTTTGTATCGATTGTCACTCATTAATTGCTCTAGTTGAGAGACATCAAGCAAACCTAAATAATTGCCAAGTTTTTGTAATAAATTTAATCTAAAAGCTTTTGCCTTAATTTGATCAAGTAGTGGTAAAGCTAGCGAGCTCAATTTAGCTTTTCCTTCAGCAGTTTTTAAATCAACCTGTTTCAAAAGTTCATCAAATAAAAACTTTGATAAATTTGAGGCCTCATTTAAATATTCTTCAAAATCCGCTTTACCAACTTTACGAATAAAGCTATCCGGATCTTCATCTTGAGGTAAAAAAGCAAAGGTAATTTTCTTACCATCGATTAAGCAAGGCAATAATACATTAAGAGCCCGCCAAGCGGCACTTCGCCCAGCATTATCGCCATCATAACAAAATATTACCGAATCTGTTGCTCTAAATAATAACTTAATATGTTCTTCTGACGTTGCCGTGCCTAAAGATGCAACAGCATAATCAATACCATATTGAGCAAGCGAAACCACATCCATATAACCTTCAACCACGATGAGTTGTTGAGGATTACGATTCACTTCTTGTGTTTCATAAAGTCCATAAAGTTGGAAACCTTTATGAAAAATTGGAGTTTCCGGAGAATTAATATATTTCGCAGGATCATTAATGATAGTTCTTCCACCAAATGCTATGACATTTCCTTGCCTATCACGGATAGGAAACATGACTCGTGCCCGAAAGCGGTCATATTGATTACCACTATCATTGGTTACTTGCATGCCTGCTTGTTTATAAAGCTCTGCTTCAGTCTTAGTTTTAACAATATTTTGTGAAGTTAATCGCCAATCATTAGGGGCATAACCAATTTTATATCTGGCTATAATTTCAGCGTTAAGACCTCGATTCTCAAGATATTTTTGAGCATCGATAGATGTTGGTAATGCTAATTGCTGCTGGTAGAAATCCGTGATTTTAGCCATCAAGGTATACAAATCACGACGTACATTTCGAGATTCAATATGTTTAGATTGATCAATTTCATTGTTATCACTATCAATATAAGGTACTCGAATTCCTTGCATACTAGCTAATTCTTCAATAGCTTCAGGAAAAGACAACCGTTCATATTGCATTAAAAAATTAACAACCGATCCCGATGCACCACATCCAAAACAGTAATAGATCTGTTTTTTCTCATTAAGCGAAAAAGAGGCTGTTTTTTCATCATGAAAAGGGCAACAACCAAAATAGTTATTCCCCCTTTTTTTCATTTTAACGCGTTTACTAATCACATCGAGAATGCTAGTTCGAGCAATGAGATCTAAGATGAAATCGCGGGGGATAAGACCTTTCATGATAAATTTTCAACCAATTCTGGTATTATAGAAAGACAACAAGCCGTATCAAAAATACGGCTTGTTAGAATTCTTTATATTAAAAAATAAAAAATTGATTTTAATATCAATTCAAGTTTTCAGTATAAATAATCTTAAAAACAATTAATATAGACGAGTGCGACGAGCGTTTTCTCTTTCCAATTTTTTAGCATGGCGTTTAACAGCAGCTGCTTTAGCTCGTTTACGAATAGTTGTTGGTTTTTCGTAAAATTCACGATTACGAACTTCAGCTAAAACTCCTGCTTTTTCACAAGAACGTTTGAAACGACGTAATGCTACATCGAAAGGTTCATTTTCACGTACTTTAATTACTGGCATGTGCCTCTCACCTCAAATTTGTTTAATATCACAAGGGACTAAATTTAGTGCGCAATTTTACCTCTAATCAATATATATTGTAAAGTAAAAAATCGAATTATTCTAAGAGAGCAAATTAATTTGCCAATCAACATATGGCATCAGATAATAATTCAAATCTTATAAAGAATACACAGGAGTTTTTCATGCTATCATTTACTGGTCAATACCCAACTCGTCGCTTACGCCGTAATCGCTCCCATGACTTTAGTCGTCGTATGGTTGCAGAACATAGCTTGACCGTCAATGACCTCATTTATCCAGCTTTCATTATTGAAGGAAATAATGTTACTGAACCCGTTACCTCAATGCCAAATGTAAACCGAATGAGTATTGATGTATTACTAAACGAAGCAGAACAAGTAGCTAAATTAGGGATTCCTGTTCTTGCATTATTTCCTGTTATTGAACCAGCAAAAAAATCACTACTTGCACAAGAAGCATATAATGAAACTGGATTAGTACCAAAAGCGATTCGAGCATTAAAAAAAGAATTCCCTGAACTAGGTATACTTACTGATGTCGCACTTGATCCTTATACCACACATGGGCAAGACGGCATTATTGATGAACAAGGGTACGTACAAAATGATCGCTCTATTGAAACGCTTGTTAAACAAGCGCTAATGCAAGCAGAAGCGGGGGTAGACATTATCGCACCAAGTGATATGATGGATGGTCGCATTGGCGAAATACGTAATGGACTAGAAAATCACGGTTTTGTTAACACCAAAATTATGGCTTATTCAGCCAAATATGCATCTTGTTTTTACGGTCCTTTTCGTGATGCTGTCGGCTCTGCCAAAAATATTAAAGGTGGCAATAAAAAAACTTATCAGCTCGATCCCGCTAACAGTGATGAAGCATTACAAGAAATTTATCAAGATTTAAGCGAAGGTGCAGATATGGTCATGGTTAAACCGGGTATGCCTTATCTTGATATAGTGCAAAGAGTCAAAGAAACTTTTGCTGTACCGACTTTTGCTTATCAAGTTTCTGGCGAATATGCCATGTTAACAGCGGCAATTGAAAATGGTTGGTTAGATAAAAAATCAGCCATTATGGAATCTTTGCTTTGCTTTAAACGCGCGGGAGCCGATGGAATATTAACCTATTTTGCTAAACAAGTCGCCGAATGGTTGCATCAACAAAAATAATATTTATTCATATAGACATTGCCGCTCTTTCCTAATTGGAAAGAGCATTATTCGCCGATTGATCATATTACAATCAGCAAATTGCATTAATAATCATACTATGTAGTAGCAATACATTTTTGTATCTTCTTAGTTCATCGAAGATACAAAAAATTAATAAATACAAACAGGTTAACACTCATACTAGGTCAAATGTTACTCTTCGCTAAAAAGCGTAAAAAAATTTCTGGATAGCTATATGTTTAAGTAAAAATTTGATAACATTTGCGGGGGATAAGCGATAATGGAATAAAAAATGATTTATGAACTCGTACCAACCGAATTATATGATGAATTGACAGCTTTTTATCATGATCTAGAGAAAATCACATCGCAACATACAGAATTTTGTCCATTTTGTAAAAAAACTAAATTTTACATAATTCGTTCAAAACCCACTAAAACATATCGTTGTAAAAATTGTCATAAATATTTTACCGTTTCAACTAATACACCCTTCAATCGTTTAATGCCCTATAATTGGTTAGAGATTATTTTTACTAACCGCATAAACAAGATGAGTTATCACGAAATTGCCAAAAAACTTGAAATTTCACACGAAAAGGTCATACGTCGAGATCGAGCTATTATTCATTATCTTCAAATCCATTACCCATCATTGCATAAGTGGTATACACATCAAAAGCAAGCCACATTAATTCCAACCTTGGCTCAACAATATAAAATTATTAAAGCCAAAGTGACAGACTTATTGAATGAACAAAGCCCAACTTGTATACACTGCGGATCCAACGAAACAACCAAAGTGGGTTCACGTACTTGTTACCGCTGTAAGCGTTGCCGGCATAGTTTTAATACTTTAAGCAACACCCATTTAAACCGTATACCAAAACCTGAATTATGGCTACAATTCATTGATCTACTTGTTTCTGGAGCTAATAATTTACAAATAGGAAAAACTCTTAACTTACACAATGATACTGTACGTAAATGGCGATCTGCTTGGTATTACATGATGAAAGATTGGCATTGCGATGCTCTTGCCATTTGGTGCAAAAATAAAAATCAATAAGGCAACAATGAACAACGATCAACAAATAATTTGTTAACTGAACATATTTCCAGATAACTGGATAAAAAAATTACTCTATAAATAACTTACTACAGTTACCAAGTGCAGTAATTAATAATTATTTTTTTATACTGAACCAAAGCTTTTACCGTTTAGTAAAATGATTAAACAGCAACATATTCAAGGGTCTTCAAATAAAATAATTTAATAAAATAAACAAATCTTTATTACTAATTACGATTTAGAAAGGTTATATCATGAAATTAGCTATGGCATGGACCTCACCAAAAATATTTATGATATTGCTTTTGTTTCATCCAAAAACTGTTTTGGCATAAAGAAAAATGGTAACGATTATAGACGCAAACTCAGAATTTTATGAGCAAGATCATATAGAACCCGTGTTATGTAATGCGAATAAGTAATTAGAAAAAACCATTATCAAAACCTTTAAATTAGCATCAAATGGTAACACCATCATTAATGATAAAAATTAATAAGAAATTGAACTACCTAATATGGGTACTTATTCGGATTATAATCAAAACTTCGATTAGACTAAAATGGTTTGTATTACAATAGGCAACGAGTAAAAAACCGCCAATCGAATAAGGACAGTTCAATATGATTAGTCATTTCCATATTCATCATATTCGCGACAAAGTATAATTGTATCTTCAATTAAACGTCTAGCAATAGTGCCATATTTAGGAATTTTAGGCAATTCTGTATAATGATACCAGTTTGCTTCGATGAGTTCGTTTTTGTCTACTACTATTTCACCGCTATCATAATCAGCTAAATAACCCATCATTAATGAATTTGGAAATGGCCAAGGTTGTGATCCTACATAACGAATATTCTTAATTTTTATTTTTGATTCTTCAAAAACTTCCCGTTCAACTGCTGTTTCCATTGTTTCACCAATTTCAGTGAAACCAGCTAAAATAGTATACAAGTTATCTTGATTATGCCTAACATGCTTTGCTAATAAAATTTTATTTTTGCGGCGAATAGCCACGATAATAGATGGTGAAATTTGTGGATAGTAACGCTCTTTACAATGGTCACACATACAACACCATTCTGTATTACTAATATACATCTCATGCCCACAATAACCACAATATTTATGGGAACGGTAAAACTCAGAAAGTTGAACTGCTCGACCAGCCATATTAAATAAGGATTGATCAGTCCTATCAAGTAATGGACGAATTGAACTCATCGAATTTTTCATTTCATAACAAATCAGCCAAGCCGTTAGCCCTTTCCATTCGCCTATTGGTTGAGCAAGTTTATTCGTAAAACCTAGCTCATCAGCACACCCGACAGGAACTTCACCATCAGGCAACCACAATCGACCATTAGCACTTACAAACCAGTAACCGATTTCATTACCAGTTAAATTAAATTGTTGCTGTATATTCATATAATTAACACCAAAATAAAAACGAAAAAGGAGGATTTTACTCCTCCTTTTAATCAATATTATTTCTTTTTCTTCTCGTGAAGTCCTTTTTTCTCAAGTTCCCAGTAGATAATACGTTGCTGAGCAATTGTGAATAAATTACTGACGATATAATATAGAACTAAACCCGATGGAAACCATAAGGAAAAAGCCGTAAAGATTAATGGCATATAAGTCATGAGTTTTTGTTGTAGTGGGTCGGTAACAGGTGTTGGTGACATTTTCTGAATTAAAAACATGCTAGCACCCATTAATAAAGGCAAAATATAATAAGGATCTTGCGATGATAAATCACAAATCCAGAGCGCAAATGGTGCATGACGTAGCTCAACAGAATTACCCAACATATAGAATAATGACAAAAAAATTGGCATTTGAATCATTAGTGGTAAGCATCCCCCTAATGGATGCACTTTTTCTTGCTTGTAAAGTGCCATTGTTTCCATACTCATTTTTTGTCTATCATCTCCATAACGTTCTTTCAGCGCTTGTAAACGTGGTTGCAATAGCTTCATTTTAGCCATTGAACGATACTGCGCGCGAGTTAATGGAAACAAAATACCACGAACAATAAACGTGATGACAATAATTGAGAAGCCCCAGTTACTAATAATATTTTGAATGAACTTCAACAAATAAAACAACGGTTGTGACAAAAACCATAACCAACCATAGTCGACAATTAAATCAAGATGGTTAGCCGTTTCCTTCAATTGGCTTTGAATTTCAGGACCTAACCACAGTTTTGCTCCAGTCGTGTATGTACTTCCAGCAGGAATAACAGCTGACTCGCCTTTAAAACCAATTGTTGCTTGAGAGTTATTAGCCGTTGTACGAGAATAAAATAGATTATTTTTATCCTGAGATGGTACCCATGCTGAAGCAAAATAGTGTTGTAACATCGCAACCCAGCCAGTGTGAGTTTCAACCGCCAAATCTTTATCTTTAATATCATCAAAACTATATTTACTATAATTGGTGCTAGAACTCGAGTAAGCAGCTCCACGGAATGCACTTTGCCCTAGTCCACTTCCCCCTTCGGTTGGTATATCATCAGGTAATTTAATGGTTTGTTTTAATTGACCATACATTGCAACATCAATAGCTGCACTACTTTGATTATTAATATCATACTGAACATCAATGGCATAATTACCACGGTGTAATATGTAATATTTAGTATAACTTACGCCATTAACTTGATAAGTGAGTGGAACACGCAATTCATCTTGCCCATCAGCTAAAACATATTCTAACTTTTCAGTTTGATATACTGGACGTTTTGAACCTTGAGTAGCATTATCTGGACCACCTTTACCTGTTAAACCACTTTCTGCAATATAAACATAATCAGGGCGTGAAGTTAATAATTGAAAAGGCGTACCTGAGTGAAGTGTTTGCTCATACTTTAACAATTTTGCGGCTTGCACATCACCACCATAAGTATTAATAGTGAGTGACAAAACATCTGATTTTACAGTAATTGTTTCACCCAATGCAGAGCCATCTGTTAAACTATCATCACCCATTTGTTGTGTCAACTGATTAGCTATTGGCGGTTTAGGTGCGTGATCTTCCTCCCACGCTTTCCAAATAAAAAAAGATACAAAAAGTAAAGCAATGACTAAAATATTACGTTGAGATCCCATTAGTGTTTTTCTCTATTGGTTTTAGTTTTTGGAGGAACAAAATCTTCTCCTCCTTCATGTAAAGGATGACATTTTAATACACGTTTAGCTGTTAGCCAACTACCTTTTATTAATCCAAAGCGCATTAATGCAATTGCTGCATATTGCGAACATGTCGGAGTAAATCGACATTTAGGACCAAACAAAGGGCTAATAAAACGTTGATAAACACGAATAAAAAAAACAAAAACATTAATTATCATATAGTTACATGCATAAACATGCTGTTTGATAATAAATATAAATTTATTTAAACCTCTTGCTTGGCTATGATTCGTTGGCATAATTTATTGAGTATTTCAACGATTTGTTGATTATCTAAGTCTATAACAGGCTGTTTAGCCATCAGAATAAAATCAATATTAGGAAGCTGATGTTGACGATGCCGAAAGTACTCTTTAGCCAGTCGCTTTATACGATTACGCTCATGGGCTCGTTTCACTTGTTTTTTAGCTACAGCAAAGCCCAACCGCATATGATTACAGTTATTTTTACGTGCAACTAACGTCAAAAATGGAGAGCCAGCCCGAATGGACTCTTGAAAGACCTGATTAAAATCAAAGGGAGTTAACAATCGCAACTCCCGAGGAAATGTGAACTTAATCACCCAACTTTAAATCAGCTAGCAACAGTTAAACGAACACGGCCTTTAGCACGACGGCGAGCAAGAACTTGACGACCGTTTTTAGTTGCCATACGAGCACGGAAACCGTGAGTTCTATTGCGTTTTAATACTGATGGTTGAAATGTGCGTTTCATGACGATTTATATCCAAATCTAATTTATCAACAGGTTGCAGAGTTAAACTCCACAGCATTAATTAAAGAGGTCGGAATTATAGTGTCTATTTTATTTTCCGTCAATGAGATTTTAACAGATAAATTCTAATAAAAGTCGTTAACATCTAATTATGGCACAATTGAGTAAAACCGAATAAATAGCTTATAACATACGAATTTACACAACAAAAATAGATTAACTAATCAGCCAAAGCAAGTACACGCTTACTTTTTTCCCCCCCCACTTCACGCGCTAATTTAGGCACTAAATAACCCGATACTTGCTCAGCAAGTTGTTTCATTATTATTTTCGCAGTATCATCATCAACTAAAAAATGAGCAGCCCCTTGCACTTTATCTAACAAATGGATGTAATAAGGTAAAATCCCAATATTAAAAAGCTTATCACTTAACTGAGCCAAAACATCGGCATTATCATTAATATTTTTCAACAATACGCTTTGATTTAATACTGTCACGCTATTTTGTTTTAAAAGCTGAATCGCACCAGCAACATCATTATCAATCTCATTGGGGTGATTGATGTGAGTAACCACTATAATTTGCAATCTACTTTCAATAAACAGGCGACAAAGTTCAGACGTTACTCGTGAAGGAATGACAACCGCCAAACGAGTATGAATTCGTAACCTCTTGATATGATGAATTTTCTCTAATGCATTAATCAAAAAAGCCATTTCATGATCTTTGGCCATTAACGGATCACCACCTGATAAAATAATTTCATTGAGTTCTGAATGATTAGCAATATATTCAAGCGCAATACCAAGATTCTTTTTATTACCTTGATTATCATGATAAGGAAAATGCCGCCTAAAACAGTAACGGCAGTTAATTGCACACGCCGTTTTAGTGATCAACAATGCACGATTGTAATATTTGTGCAATAACCCAGCAATAGCATTATCTTGCTCTTGTAATGGGTCATTACTGTACCCATCAACTTTTAATAATTCGTTATCATTACAAAGCACCTGTAGCAAAAGTGGGTCATTACTATCACCCTTTTTCATTCGGTTAATAAAAGCCCTAGGAACCCGAAGTGGAAACTGTTTTTTCGCCAGTTGCATAGGAGTTGAGATGGTGTCAGGATCTAGACCTAAATAGGAATATAAAACGTTGATATCTGTCACAACATTAGCAAGATCAACAATCCATCTATCTTTATTATTTGGTAGTTCAATTTTTTGCTGTATAATATGGCTCATTTTTTGTAATTCAGAATTTTAGTTGGAGCTTTTATGGCATCTTATAGTACTAATGAGTTTAAAGCTGGTCTTAAAATAATGCAAGATGGTGAACCGTGTGTAATTGTTGAAAATGAATTTTATAAACCGGGTAAAGGACAATCCATCAATCGTGTAAAAATTAAAAAATTACTTTCAGGTAAAACTATCGATAAAACATTCAAATCAGGCGAATCGGTCGAAGTAGCTGACGTTGTTGATATGAATTTAACTTACCTTTACACCGATGGTGAGTCTTGGCACTTTATGAATAACAATACGTTTGAACAACTTTCGGCTGACTCTAAAACGGTTGGCGACAATGCAAAATGGTTGGTTGATCAAGCTGAATGTATTTTAACATTATGGAACGGACAACCGATTGCTGTAACGCCACCAAACTTTGTTGAACTTGAAGTTATCGAAACTGATCCAGGTTTAAAAGGCGACACAGCAGGAACTGGTGGCAAACCAGCAACTTTATCAACTGGCGCGGTAGTTCGTGTACCTTTATTCATACAAGTTGGTGAAATCCTTAAAATAGATACGCGCTCAGGCGAATACGTTTCGCGCGTTAAATAATTATATTCATTAAAATAACTGTTTGACTTTAAGCTTATCATATTAAGCACTGATAGAAAGAGGTTAACTTAACCTCTTCTTTATCTTTTACTAATTTTGTGTTTTTAAGCTACAAAAGCGTTTCTAGCAATTATAACGTACAGGTATATTTTATATTAAAAAGCGGTAATGTATAATTGCGCAATTATTATACAATTAAATTACTTTATTCCAAAATAATTTAATTGTCTCCATGATTCATAAACCACAACGGCTACAGCGTTAGATAAATTCATACTACGGCTTGTTGCTAGCATGGGAATGCGTATTTTTTTATCTTGAGGTAATGCATCAAGTATAGTTTTAGGTAATCCTCGAGTTTCTGGTCCAAACATTAAAAAGTCATTTTGCTGGTAATTGGCTTCACTATGTGGCTTTTGCCCTTTTGTGGTTAAGGCATAAACTTGTGTTGACAAGTCTATTTGATTGATATCTAAAAAATGGTTAAGATTTTTATAACGTTTTACATCAACAAATTCTTGATAATCAAGCCCTGCCCGTCTTAACTTTTTGTCATCCCAAAAGAAGCCCATTGGTTCAATGATATGCAAGTTAAAACCAGTGTTAGCACATAGACGAATAATATTACCGGTATTAGCAGGAATTTCGGGTTCAAATAAGACGATGTTTAAGGCAGAATTTGACACAAATTTTCTCTTTCATTATTTATTAATGTTTATGAATTGGCAATACTATCACAATTCTAAGTCCGCCAAGATGACTTTTTTCAGCTTTTACGGTTCCATGATCGCGTATGATGGCATTAGCCACAATAGCGAGTCCTAATCCTGTTCCTCCTGATTTGCGATCTCGAGCTTCACTTGTGCGATAAAATGGCCTAAAAATTTTCTCTAGTTCACTTTCTGCAACACCTGGGCCATCATCATCTATTGTAATTGTGATCTTTTGTTGTTGAGCAATAAAATTAACTACAATCTCTTTGTTACAATAACAAAACGCATTTCGTATAACGTTTTCAAGTGCACTACATAAAGCAATGGGATAGCATAAAATAATGTGATTAGTTGGAAGATTGGTAACGGTAAAATTTTTGCTGATTTGTTCTGCTTCAAAAGTGGCATTATCAAGCACTTGTTTAAACAACTTATTAATTTTATTAAATTCGCGAATTTCATTATTGTCATATTGCTGCCTTGCCAATGACAATAAATCACCAATCATAGAATCTAGCTTTATTGCTTCATTATGAATGCGCATAACTTCACTGCTTTCACCCTGTTTTCGTCGCAATAAAGATGTCGCTAACTGCAAACGTGTCAAAGGAGTACGTAATTCATGGGAAATATCGGAAAATAAACGCTGCTGTACCTCTTGCATTCGTTTTAGCTCCCTAAGCATATGGTTAAAGCTAGTACCTGTTGCTTTATATTCAGACGATCCTATTTGCTCAAGCTCTGGCCATTCTTGTAAATTGCCTTTGGCAACCTGATCCGCCGCTTGTTTTAAACCCCGCGCTGGTTTTGCAATACTCCAAGATAACCAAAGTAAAAAAGGAGAACTTATTAGCATGGTCAAAGTTAATAATAAAAAAGGATGATCAAATATAAAGTTAACAAATTGGGATTGTATGTCTGTAGCTTGTTGTAAGATATACAATTGATATTCGGCATTAGCATATTGGACTAAAAAAGGCCCTATAATCTCTTGAGAATCATAGATCTTTTTTGCAGGATCATCTACATTATGAGATTTTTCACTAAAGTTTTTTACTAAATCAATATTTTTAGTTTCAGCGGTGATAATTTGCTCATTCGGAGTAACAATAAATAATGATTGACCCGATTTTTGGTGGCTATCCATTATAACAATAAAACGCATCCACCATCGAAAACTATCTTTAGGTACATTAACAAGATCATTTTCGATCTGATGAGCAAGCACATTACCGGCTTCTTTGTCTTTATTTGCTAAATAGGTTAAGTTTCGAGAATCTAAACTTGGTAACACCATAATTAACATTAAGAAAAAACCTATGGTCAGTAAAAATATAGTGAAAATTCTGATGGTTAGTCTATCAATAAGCCACATTTTATGTTATCTGATCTTCATTTATATGTTATTCTAATCTTGTAGCAAATCATCATTGTGATCAATTACAAATAGATAACCTTTTGAACGTAATGTTTTAATCCAAGGTAAACCGTCGCTCCTAGGAGGAAGCTTTTTCCGTAAATTCGATACATGAACATCAATCGATCTCGCAAGAGGGATAAATTCTTTACCTAAAACAGTTTCACTTAAAGTATCGCGCGAAATTATTTTACCCGCATTATCAAGCAGTTTGAGCAATACTTGAAACTCAGTACCTGTTAATTCAATGTATTTATTATCAAAAGATACAGACTGCTGTTTTCGATTTACATTCAGCTTATCAATAGTATATTGAATCGGTTTATCAGCACCATCATTTACAGCATTATCCCAACGGGTTCTACGCAAAAGCGCATTAATTCGTGCGATAAGTTCTCTGTCATTAAAAGGTTTTAAAATGTAATCATCAGCGCCTAGTTCAAGCCCAATAACTTTATCGTATTCGTTATCTCTAGCCGTTAAAAAAATTACAGGGACAGTAAATTTACCTCTGAGTTGAGATAATACACTAAGCCCATTCATTTCAGGCATCATAATATCGAGCAGAATGAGATCTATAGTACTGTCAAACTTCTCTAACGCTTGAACACCATTATTAGCTATTTCAACTCGAAATCCTTCCAATTCTAGTAGTTCACGTAATAACGATGCAATCTCTGGATCATCATCAACTATAAGCAATTTACTACTCATTACAGTCCTCTTTATACCATTCCATTCATTTTTGATATTTTATCTTAATAACAAATATAGATTATATTTAAAAAGTCATTATATATGTAAAAAAGCTTAATATAGTAAATTATTATTAGTTTTATGTAGTAAATATTTTTACGTTATTAAATCCTTGGTCAATTAAATAAAGTGCTTGTAACTTACTCATAACACCATGCTCACAATATAGTAAATATTGCTTTGATTGATCCAAATCTCCAAACTGTGTAGCGAGTTTATAAAATGGAATATGCTTGATTTCCATATCGTTCAATTCCAATGGATTATCTTCCTGCTCATCTGGAGAACGAATATCAATCACTACGTAATCTGCACTCAGTGTTGTGACAGTTTCGACTTGAGTGATCTTTGTATCAGCTTGTTTGGCAATTTCACGAATATCAATATTTTCTGCTTCGTCAACGGCTTTATCTAAAATCGTGAAATCAAAATTTAATTCTTCTGCTTCAATTTTTTCTTTTACAGCTTTTACCGTTGGGCTTTTGGATATCACACCACAAAATTCTGGCATTGTTTTAGCAATATCTTCAGTCCCAATTTGGCGTGCAATATTGATAATTGTTTCTTTATCATGCGTGATAAGAGGACGTAAAATTAATGTATCACTGGCATTATCAATTAGCCGTAAGTTAGTCAGTGTTTGACTCGATACTTGACCTAATGCTTCTCCGGTTACAAGTGCTTCTACTTTATAACGTTGCGCAATTTTTGATGCAGCTCGAATCATCATCCGTTTTAGGATAACTCCCATTTGACCATCATCAATTTTTTCAAGAATCTCGCCAACAACCTGAGAAAAATCAATGGCAATAAAACGTACTTTATGTGAGCTACCAAATCGCTCCCATAAATAATGGGCCATCTGTTTAACGCCGATCTCGTGAGTTTTTCCACCAAGATTAAAGAAACAATAATGCACTCGGCTTCCTCGTCGTATTAACATATAACTTGACACGCCAGAATCAAAACCACCAGATATAAGCGAAAGAACATCTTCTTGCGTACCAGTTGGAAAACCGCCAATGCCTGTATGTCGACTCTTCACAAGTAGTAACTTATCTTTGTCGATCTCGAGATTAATCGTGATTTCTGGGTGATTTAATTTAACCTTAGCCGAAGACACATGTTGATTAAGCCCACCACCAACATAGCGTTCAACATCAATTGATGTAAATTCATGTTTACCACGACGTTTTACACGTACACAAAATGTTTTGTTTTCAATTAACGGAGCATAATAATCTAATGCTTTTTCAAAAATATCATGCATATCAACAAAAGTAATTTCATCAACAGCTAAAATATGATGAATACCAGGAATTCGTGTTAATAACTCAAGTATTTGAGCTTCACTATTTTCAGCTTTTGAGCGAACTTCAATAAAATCCCAATGACGGATAACCGCAACATTTTCAATATGGTACTTTAAAATATTACGAATATTACTCGTTAGTATTTTAATAAAACGTAAACGAACAGAATCACTTTTGATAGTTATTTCTGGAAAGAGCTTAACAATAAATTTCATAAAATCAATGTGAACTTTAATACAAATGCATCATTATACTTGTTTTCCCCAAAAACTGACAATTGATTATGAGAAATATATCTAATGACTATTTCAACTAACTTAATTAAATTTTACCAAATTAAAAATCATAATTAATTTATTGAAATAAAATTAGTGGTATACCAATAATATACTCCTTAACAAAGGTAAATCATCAACACATGAAATACGTGTTCTTGCTAATTAAAAAGTATAAATGCTCAAAATATACCAACTATATCTGAAATTTTACTTGCTTGTTGGGCTGTCTTTCGCTAATATTTCACATCAATAAATTCTGTTATATAACATAAAAAATTGACAGGTTGAAATGTACGAATTTTTAATTATAAGTTATTTAATTATTGCGGTTATAATAGTTGCATTAGTTTTAATACAACGAGGTAAAGGTGCTGACATGGGCTCGTCTTTTGGTGCAGGTGCATCTGCAACTTTGTTTGGTTCGTCAGGCAGTGGGAATTTTTTAACTCGTTCTACGACTTTATTAGGCGTTTTGTTTTTTGTAATAAGCATTTTACTGTCGAATTTAGGTAGTAAACCACATACAAATTTAACTAGCGAATTTGACAACATTGAAGATAGTGTACCAGCAACACAGCTAAATAAAGGCAATACAGAGTCTACAACGGCTCCTGCAAGTCAACCTATACAACAAAATTCAACATCAGATATTCCTGAATAAAAACGGCGCCGTGGTGGTGAAATTGGTAGACACGCTATCTTGAGGGGGTAGTGCTCTAAGAGCATGCGGGTTCAAGTCCCGCCCACGGCACCAAATCAATAAACAGTAACATTCTTTTAAAACCAACAAAGCACACCAAACCCAGTAATAACAAGCTTTAAAGTCTATTTTATTGCCCATTAAGTATCAGTAAGGTACATTTACAACCAAAAATAATGGGGGTATATTTGGGGGTATAATTAAATACCCTATTATTGCGTACCCCCAAAGGTGAACAATGGCTGTAAAAACTACTCCCTTAACTGACACACAAATAAAAGCATTAAAAGCCACTAGTAAGGATAAAAAGTATTTTGATGGTGGAGGTCTTTTTTTGTTAGTTAAACCGACAGGGGTTAAATTATGGCGATTTAAATATAAAAAGCCAATATCACATAAAGAGACATTATTATCTTTCGGTAAATACCCAGAAACATCGCTACAACAAGCGCGAAAACAACGAGATGAAGCGCGAGAATTAATAAAGCAAGGGATAGATCCACAACATCACAAAGCGGAACAAGAACAACGTAAGCAAGAAGCTTGTAATAATACCTTTTACGCTATGGCTGAGAAATGGTTCAAATTCAAAACAGAACAAGGTTTAGAAGAACAAACACTCAAAAAGGCTTGGCGTTCATTAGAAAATCATGTTTTCCCTTATATAAAAGATATTCCAATAAACCAAGTAACAGCTATCAAAGCAATTAACGCATTACAGCCATTAAATAACAATAACAAATACGAAACAGTAAAAAGAGTTTGTCGGCGAATTAATGAAATAATGTATTATGCTGTCAATATGGGAATTATCGATAATAACCCTCTAGCTAAAATCACCGACGTATTTAATAGCCCGAAAGTAAAAAATCAGCCAACTATTCCCCCTACTGAGTTACCGCAGTTCATGCAAGCTTTAGCTATGGCAAAGATTGAATTACAAACTAGATGCGTGATTGAATGGCAGTTATTAACATTAACGCGACCAAGTGAAGCCGTAGGGGCTAAGTGGGAAGAAATTAATCTAGATAAAAAATTATGGAGTATTCCTGCCGAACGCATGAAAATGGATAGACCACACAATATACCCTTATCACCGCAAGCAATAAAAATACTTGAGATAATGAAATCTATTAATCATAAAAGTGAGTTTGTTTTCCCAACAGCAAGACCGCCTTATAACAAGCCAATGAGTAGCCAAACCGCTAACATGGCAATAAAGCGCATGGGATACAAAGATAAGTTAGTTGCGCATGGATTAAGAGCTTTAGCTAGTACCGCTTTAAACGAACAAGGCTTTAATTATGATGTCATTGAAAGCGCGTTATCGCATGTAGATAAAAACGCAGTAAGGCGAGCCTACAACAAAGCAGAATATGAACATCAAAAGCGTATTATGCTTGACTGGTGGGGTGACTTTGTCGAGCAAGCAAGCCAAGGAAATGTCTCACTATCAGGTAACCGCAATTTAAAGCTAGTTAATCATTAACCATATCGCGCTACCCATACCATATTCATACCGTACCCCATATTTGGGTTACGCTTTCTCATGGATAAAACCATACTCAAATCTGAGTTACTTCAATAATACCCCTCCTCAAAATTGAGGGGAGCTTTTCAAATGTCACCCTTTACCTATGCCAATCATTAGGTTGTTTTTATGCTTACCTCCCCATAATCTTAAACTTTTAATATAAAGTGTTCACTAGTATTCACTAGTGTTCACTACTATACACATTCTTAAAATAATCCTGATCCTGTAATTAACCAATTGAAATATAAATATATTTATATAACGTTATTTTTTTATTAAAATAAAATAATTATTAATCATAATGTTAAGTTAAAGTAATTTTAAGGTTGATCCAGGGCTATTATTGGAGGAAAAGACTAAATGCTCTATGGTGATTTTCACCATTCAGGTATTAAATTTGCAATCTGCTAAAAAGCCAGCAGGTTTATTACATTGGTTTGAGTTACGCAACTATAGCTATTTATGATTCCCCATTTAGTAATAGCAGTCAAAAAAATTATTTCAATTCGCGGTTTTGCATAAAAAGGAGGTTGGGCGGTTTTAGACGTGTAGAGTTATAGAAATTTGCTACCCCCTCCTATTGGCTGGGCTAATTTTGGACACGTTAAAAAGCAATCTAATAATTTGCCTTATTGGATTATAATAACCTTATTATTAGTAAGTTAGATGGCAATATGGTAGGAAGAAAATCAAAATTAAAGGAAATGTTAGAGCTAGGGCAAGAGTATTTGCATAAGCAGGGTTATATCAATAATGGTGAAATGATCCCCTCTGTGGCTGGACTGGCTTTATATGCTAACTGTTCAAGGTCAAGTTTATATAATTACGCAAGTTCAAGCGAAGAATTTAAGGATGTATTAGAACTGATCAAAGCGCGCCAAGAAGTGGAATTAATTAATAAAGGCTTAAAAGGCGAATTTAACGCGAGTATTGCCAAATTGATGCTTGCTAATCATGGTTATTCTGAAAAGCAGATATTAGATCATCAATCTATGGGTAGTGGCATTACAGCCAAATCCCAACCAATGCGTATTGAGCTAGTAGCGCCATAACCAAAAGATTTAACTGCCTGACAAACAAAGAGCATAAAGATGTTTTACGAGTAATTAGAGACTTGTTACCTGCTCAAGTTTTAGACGCTCAAATTGAGCTACTTCATATGGAATTTAAATACCCCAAAATCCGTTTAATTAATGAGAAATAAATACAATTATTTTCAATAAAAAGACAAAAGCAGGTTTAAGAGCTTTTTATTGGTTAGATTAAAAAACAAGCAATCAAAACTAAGTTTAATTTTATTTGAAAACACAATATCTACTTAGCCTTTATGCAAAAATAACTACATATAGTGTTTTTAGAAAAATCTTTTATGTTAAGCACCAATAAAGGTCAATAAACATTAGTAGACATTTAATAAAAAACAGATAAACTTATATCTAACAATGCCCCTACACCACTTTCTATAAGTCAATCTAACAATTGATTTATAGATACGTTCGGGGCTTTCTTTTATCTAAAAATTGTTTATGAAAATAACAAAAAAAACAATTAAATGCTATAAAAGTTATGATCAACAGCTTGAGCTTTTGAAAAAAAGAGGGATGGTCATATCTGATGAAGAATGGGCGATTAAGAAACTAAAACAGGTGGGTTATTATAGATTATCTGGTTTCTGGTATCGATATCGCTGTCCTATTACTTTTTATCTACAGCAATCCCCGCAGTATTTGATATTAAATCCAATTCGTTTTCCAAGCATCCCAAAGAGGAAAAATATTTTTACTCCCAATACGACGATTGAAAAAATTAACTCTTTATATCTTTTTGATTGTGAATTAAAGATATTATTATTTGAAGGAATTGCTAGAATTGAAAATTTTATGAGATCAGTTATAGCTCATACTATAGGCGAAATTGATCCACTGGGGTACAAAAACAGATCTCTTATAGATACATTTTACTTGAATACGAATAATGGGTCTAAATCAAAATATGACCAGTGGTTGGATAAACTTAATAATAGTATAGAAAACAGTAAAGATGATTGTATTCGTTGGCATAAAGAAAATTATCAAGATATTCCTATTTGGGCTGTAACAGAAATATGGGATTTTGGAATGTTATCTAAATTTTATGGAATGCTGAAAGATACGTATAAATTAGGTATATGCCAAGCAATCTTTAATGACAAAAGATTGGCCAACTCCCATAAGAAAAATATGCAAGCCGCATTACAACATTTAAATATTATAAGAAATAAATGTGCTCACCACGCTAGAATTTGGAATATTTCAATAAATTCCCCTAAATTTAATCTAAAATTGGTAGATGAATTAAAGATTATTAACCCTAAAGATGTCAGTTGGGAAAAGATATTTGGAACTATTTGTTTAATGTGGATGTTAATAAGGTTATTTAGTACTAATTCAGAATGGTTAAAAAAAATTATCAATCATATAGGCCGCTTACCTATTTTAGTTGATGATGTTAATTATAGTGAAATGGGATTTACTTATGACCACTTAGATAATTTAAAAAAGTTGATTTAACTGCTCCCATTTTTATGTATAAATGAACAGTTCTATAATTTATCTAAAAGCATATAACTGTATTATTTGCGTCTATGCTGATCTATTCACAATAAAAATAGGTATCCACTTAGGTAGCCAGTGAAAAGACTTTAAAATAATGGATACTAATTATGGATACATTGTAATAGTGTTGATTATACCTAATTTTGTGCCCGTTAATTATATTGATAAAGCTGGCTAGCAATTATTAAAATGGCTTATTAAAAGATGATCCAAATTTGGATGATGAAATAAGACAGGCGGTTATATTTGAATACGATAGAAGATAATATATGTGCCAACCATCGTATATCTCTTTGGTTTAACTAATGTGAAATCTGATGAACTGGTACGCACAAAGGTACGCACCAAAAATATATTTAACGAATAGCAACTATATAGAAGATCATGCTGAAATAATTACTACTTCTCGCTTCCATAAAAAAATGGAGGCAGCTTATCCTTTATTATGAAGATAGCTATAATTGTAGTATCTTCTGTGGGGGGGGAATTTAAAAATCCCGATAAAGGCTTATTATTTTGCTGATAAACGTGCTTTATGTTTTGAAGCAGCGCGACGAATTAAATATTTATTGCTGTTTTTTGCAAATGCTCTCATTTCTTTATCCTCAAGTGTTATTTTAATTATGTAATTTTAACATAATTAAACTTTGTTTATTTATATGCATTTTTAAACAGTTAAATACATATTGATATAACAAAATAGAACTATATAATATTACACAACTGCGCAATATTAGTTTTAAGGAGGCGTAACATGGCAACATCATCATTTAGCAAAACGTTTGTTTTGGCTGATTCTAGTGGCATTGACACTCTTATTGAACTAGATAAAGCACCAAATAAAATTAAAACTCGCGATAGAGACGATAAAGCAGAATCCCAAAAAGCAGTAAAATTATTTTCTAAAGTTTTAACCCGAAAAAATGCTCACGGTTAATCTAGATGAACTTATTAATGAATATGACGAGGAGGAAATAAAAAGCCTCCTTTGTTGTTTCTCATGCGATAAAAATAAAGATTTAGAGAATTTTTTATGTAATTCAGCAATAGAATTTAGCAAAAGGAACGTATCAAAAACCTATCTTATTATCAACGAAGATAATCTTAATATTCTCGCCTATTTTTCTTTAGCATTTACATCAATACAATCAAGTAATTTTGAAATATCTAAAACATTAGTATCTAGTATGGATGGATTTAATAAGCACGCTACAGAAATAAAAGTTCATTTGATTGGGCAAATTGGCAAAAATTTCGCAGTTGAAAATAATCCTATAAATCTTGGGTTAATATTACAAGAAACTTTCACAATAATTAAACAAATCCGCGCTATGGCTGGCGGTAGATTTGCTATATTAGAATGTAATAATAATCCCTCATTGATAGCACTATATAAAAAATACGGATTTAAAATATTGCCCACCAAAGAAGATGGTGATCATCTTATCACTATGTGTATAAAAATTCCTGATTAGTAACCTCAATAATTTCATACCTAAAACAATTCCATGTACATAAACACAGCGCTATAATGTACCTAACTGTATATTACTGTATTATTTGCGTCTAGGCTGATCCCCGAACATTCGCAACCCTAGCGAACTGGCGCAAATATCTATTAGGGGCGTGAGGGGCGTATGGATAGTGATATTCAATATTTAAAACAATTTATTGATGTTTCATTCTATGATGAAGTTACCGCTAATTATAATTTGTTGGATTGGTTTATTGCTTTTGATTTACGTTATCGAGCTTATGAGCATACTTTCGAGAGACAAGAAATTATTGATAATGGTTATAATGAATATAAAGAGTTTTTTAAGGAAGAATTTGAAGATGACATAAAACAAGAATGGGATGAACTTCCAACTAATAAAAAAAAGAGCTTTTATGAATACTTTATGCCCTGCATTCCTTCAAAAGTAGATTATTTGATTAGTATTTCTCATATTGATGAAAGAGAACATAAAAGATTTTTCAAATGTAGCAATGCGATAATTAATAAAACTATTTTTGAGACAAATAAACAACATGAATACTCATTATATGAAAATGGTACTATTAATATTCCTATTGCTTTATTAGATTTGAAGTCAATTTTTTTAAATATGAAATCCCAACTATTTTATTATGGAATAACAGATAAACAAAAAGAGATCATCGCTAACTATTTGCTTAGTAGTGTTAAAGATAATCGAAATGTTAAAATTGAAGAATCAGACTATCTAAAGAACAGAAAAAAAATGAATGATCTACCGGATAGTGTAGGTTGGTTTTCACAAGGGAATAACGTTTTCACTGAAATAAACTTAAATACACCAGATGATCTTTTGATAGAGAATTTTAAAAACTGGTTACCAACGGCAAGAAAAACAGCAGAAGAGTTATATAATAAGCATCATAAAGCTATTTGTGATAAACATTACAAAAATGGTTTTTATTCCCCTAGTAATGAAAATGATTTAAACATACAAGATCGGGAGATTCCCAAAATCATCAGAAATAAAATTAAAAACGTTGATATAAAAAAATGGAGAGAACATAGAGTACTAGCTTATATTGATTTAGTTATATTGGCATCAAGGTTTAATATAAAACTTACTCAAACAAATATAGCCGATATTATTTATAGTGATATCTATGTTAATAGAGAAGAAAAATTAAGAAAAACATTAAAACCTGCATTAATAAAATTATATGGTGATCAAACCGCTAGTTATTTTAGTATTAAGAGGCATGGTTATTATCGAGAAATACTTACCAAGTATATTGCAGAGTATAGAGAACCATAAAAACGGAAGAAAAATTTTTTATTTCTTTCCGGTAAGAAATATATTTAATATATCCCTTAATAACCCAATTACTTAACGCAATAATACAGTTATAAAAAAACAAAAAGAGGTTATAACTGTATGAAAAACCAAATCCTATCCAAACAAGAAGTAAAAACCTTACTACATTTCAAATCTGACACTAGCCTTTACACGCTAGAGAAGAAAGATAAAACTTTTCCGCAAAAAATTAGAATCGGTTTACGCCGTGTTGGCTATCGAGCTGATGAGATTTACTCTTGGCTTGAATCTCGCAGAGTAGAACGTCGCGAGGTAGCATAATGGTGATAAAGCAAAACCCTCTATACCGTGAAATAATCGAGGGCTTAAATTGGTGCTTTGACAACGCCAATCATAGCCAATCTGATTATAAAAAGCTACCTAAAAAGCCAAGAGCTTACCTATTAATTGCGTGTACTGGTGACAATGGTATTACCGAAAATGAGATATTGCGCACCTGTAGGCTTTCTAGTGGTAGAAATTACTGTTCAGAACTAGAAAGAAAGTTAGGCATCACATTAAAGCGCATGGATGAACCTAATACCGACGGAATAGGCTCACACTATCGCTATTACCTAGCCAATAAGGAAGATGCTCAAAAGGTGGTTAATCTGATTCTTAGTTATGAAAATAGCTTATTAACTGAATCGGATATCAGCCAAATTTTAGCCCTTTATCCAAGCAAAGCAGCTTAATTAATTGATTTTATAGCAAAGCTCATTTTTGAGCCGACGGTATCCCTTTGCCTAAATTTAGCTAAAAGAGGGATTTTTCGACAAGTTAGGAGTAATACTTATGACAGAGTTTAATCATTTAGTACCAGTAACAGATACGCAATTAAACGGCAAATTACAACAAACAGTTAGCGCAAAGGCTTTACATAATTACTTAAAAGTAGGAAATGATTTTTCAACATGGATAAAGGGAAGAATAAAAGAATATGGGCTTATTAAAAATGATGATTTTTTAATCTTTGATTCATCAGAATTCAGGAATCAAAGTACAAATAATGAACAACAAATAAAATGGACAACTAAGCGAGGTGGAGATCGTAAAAGTACAGATTACATCCTTACAATCGGAACCGCTAAAGAATTGGCGATGATTGAAAACAACGAGAAAGGACGAGCAATAAGAAAGTACTTTATACGTTGTGAAGAGCACCTTAAAGAAATCGCGCCAACAATCCAAAAGAAAGCTCTTAAGCGGTTAAAAGCACGTTTAGAAGTCGCAGATTATAGCCGTCCTATGTGTGACGCTTTAGCTATACAACGATTATCCCTAGGCAAGGAGACCAAGCCACATCACTATACTAATGAATTTGATATGATTAATCGTATTGTACTTGGCATGACAGCAAAGGCTTACCGAAAAGCTCATAATCTCACGGGTGATATTCGCGACCATATCACTGAAGAACAGCTTAATCACTTAGCTTACCTTGAGAAATCCAATATCACGTTAATAGATATGGGTTGGAATTATGAAAAACGAAAAGCAGAACTCATCAAGCTATCACAAAGCTACATGATTCGGTTATTGGGTAAGGTGGCTTAATTATGATGACTACACACCCATTTAACGCCTTAGCAATAGGACAGTATACCCAAGCCCCAAATAATCGCTTAAATTGCTATTTTAACGGAATTAACGCCATCCAAAAGGTGAAATCATTCTTCTTGGTTGGCAATAATTCTAGTTTTCAGTCAAAAAAGCCTATTTCAGTGGAAACCAGTGTAAAAGTACGCACTAAGTACGCAGTGAAAACCGTTTTTTTAATGCGTACTAATCATTGCATGGGGTTGAATTTTAAAAGTAGGTTTATTGAGTCCATAAAAAGAAACCACAAGAAACTTAATTATTATGCTTTAGGTATAATTCCTCGTGATTGTAATTCTTTTCTTAAAACTCTTTTAATCCAAGTAGCCAAGCTAGTATCGCCATCTTTCATAGCTTCTTCTTCTAACTGTTGCCGAAATTCTTCGGTTAATCGCATTTGGTATTGTGGTGATCTTTTTTCTTTTGGTGTTGACATAGTAATTACCCGATATTATTATAATTACACGGTAACGACCATTATAATGGTCGCGCCCCAAAAAACAATAGCCCAAAGAGTTCACACCTCAATGAGCTATCTAACCACAAACATTAAACGGAGTAATGCTATGGCTAATAGTAATGATACCCTACGCCCTAAAAATGGGCAACCTGACCTATCTAATTTAATTTCTGTTTTAAATCTCTATCAAGCAGATATTCCAACACACCATTTACTACAAGCTGAGAACCATTTTGAAGAACTACAACAATCAATTTTATGGGGAATAGGTGCGATTGGTAACCTGATGTTTTGGGCTAGTGAAAATGAGAGTTATTCGGAGCAGAACCTTAAAAGTGATATGCGTGATATTGGCTATTTACTAGCACAATTAAGGGATGTTGCCTGTTTCGCTTCAAATCAAATTAACCTACTTGATGCTACACAAAACCATAAGGGAGGTAAATAGTATGTTGAAAACGAATTATCAAGAAAAAAGTAATCGTGAAACTAAACTATTTAAATTCTATGACCTTACTACTGCCAAAGTATTTGAGGCATTAGCTCCTACAGAACAACAAGCTAGAAAAAGTCTAGGCAAATCATCCCTTATCTTTATTGCCAGAATTCGCTTATATCCAGTTATTGAAGACACTAGAAGCTTTGGAGGTTATAGCCATGAATAACGATCAGTTAATTTGTAATGTTGAATCTAAACTTATTCAAGTTCGGAGCATGGCTAAAATCGCCTTAGACAATACTAATCATAAGTACGCAGGATATGATGAGCCTTTCATCGAACAAACCGACATGAGTAATTTACTGTGGGTTATCGTTGATTTAGTAGAGCAAGCTTTTGATGAGTTACAAGAGTACGGGTTAAAGGAGGAGAAAAACAATGGCTAATATCTCACTGGACGCAATTAATACTATCAATACAAAACTAGGACAAGCTAACGCTATCACCACGCTTTTAATGGCTGATTGTGATTCTAATACACCAATTAATGATGAGTTACGCGCCTATGCCCTTGATGCTGTATCAGACTTAATTAACGATTCTAAAAAGCTATTTAGAAGCGAAACCGAGCGCAAGGAGGCAAAGAATGAAAGAGTTTGATTTTGTCCATAACGATGACGGCACTATTACCGCATTAAGGCTTAAAAATGGCAAATATGTAGCACTACTTTCTTTTGGCAAGGATGAAATCTCTGATTTACTTGCTGATGTTACTAAGCGACTACCGCCCGAAGTTAGGCGATACATGGCACAAATTAAGGGGTAAATCATGGATAATCAGCAAGAAGTAACAGCAATTCATCATAGTATCGTTGATTCTACCATGGCGATTATCGCAGGCTTATTTTTAATTGAGCAGATTAATAAAAACGGTGCCAAGGTGTTTATTCATGACGGTATCAAGATTGATATTGATAAAGATTTAATTGTGTTAGGGCTAAAAATGAATCTTAAAGATAGCTTAATTGAAGACTTTGGCGAAAGTGATGGCTTAAATCGCACCTATGGACTACTAAAAGAGATGTACAGCGAAAGCAATGATAAACCTATGGCACTAACACAATTAGGGCAAGAAATGCTTGCATCGTTATTTATTGATTTAGCCGAAGATATTAAAGCTGAATCTAGCTCGACAATTCATTAAGGGGATGTGATGAAAATCAATGAAATTACAACCCAAGCTATAGGTAAATGGGATTATATCTTTCAATCATTAGGTATTGAAGTGGGTAATGGCAAGCATTGCCCTTGCCCTGTCTGTGGCGGTAAAGATAGATTTAGATTTGATAATCAAAATGGTAGAGGTACGTACATCTGTAACCAGTGCGGTAGTGGTGATGGCTTAGAGCTTATCAAAAACTATTGTCAATGTGACGCTAAAGAAGCATCAAATAAAGTAGCGGAATGTTTAAATCTGTCTAATCAGAATAACAAAATACGGGAAAATCTCGTATTTAGAAAAATAGATTCTGAACAATTACATAATGATAACATACCAGATAATCCCGTATGTAAAAAGGTCGAGTATTTGCTATCTAAAGCAACATTAGGGCAATCTCAATACCTGACCAAGAAAGGGTTAACCTTTGATTTACCCTTGTTAGATAACGGGCGCATTTTTGTGCCTATGCTGAATCTTCATAATGAATACGCAGGTGGTCAATTTATCGAACCTGATGGCAGTAAGCACTTAATGAAAGACTCAAATAAGAAAAGTGCTTTTATATTAGTGCGCTCAGTTTTGAGCAGACCTGCCGAGGTGTGCGCAAATTTGCTCGCACATAATGAAATTATTATCTGTGAGGGTTTAGCCACAGGGATATCGATAGCGGAATTCCGCCAACAGTCTATTGTTATATCCGCCATTGACGCAGGCAATCTTATTCATGTAGCCAAGGCTATTCGTGAACTAAATCCTACCGTTAAAATCATTATCGCAGGTGATAACGATATTGGTCAAAGCCCGAATACGGGCTTAGCTAAAGCAATAGAAGCTTCTCAAGCGGTAAATGGTTATTACTCCATTCCTGATACAGATTATAAATGTGATTGGGATGATTATAGGCAACAATTTGGAAGCGATAACGCTTCGGCTCATTTTAATAAAAACCTCATAAAACCAGAGTTACCAACCGTGACAAAACTTAACATGCAAAACGAGTTATCAAGTATGAACCTATCGCAAATGGCATCAAGTCAACGGGCTGAACTGCTCAATCAATATTATGATAATAACCTTGCAATTAATCTTACTACCGATGAAATCTATCACTATCAAGATAACGCATGGCAACCTATAAGCGATAAACTGCTAATGCGAACACTAGCCGATTTATTCACTCAATCAGGCGAGCCATTTAACCCTATGCGAATTAGCTCAGCGGTTGAATCGCTCAGGTTATCACTGCCTATAATGGGAACACCTCAGAAAGATTTAATCTGCTTTAAAAATGGCGTATATGAGCTAAAAAGCCAAACCTTTAGACCTCACAATAAGCAAGATTGGTTATTAGTCAGTAATGATATTGATTACTACCCTGCCAAAGAAAATGAATCTTTTGATACTCACGCGCCAAACTTCGCTAAATGGCTAAAAAAAGCATCGGGCAATCAAGATAAGGCTAAAAATATCTTAGCTGCGCTATATATGATATTGGCTAACCGTCATGACTGGCAATTATTCTTAGAGGTTACAGGCGCAGGTGGTAGCGGTAAAAGTGTTTTTGCTGAAATTGCGACGATGTTGTCAGGTAAAAACAATACTGTAATAGGCACTATGGACGCATTAGAAAAGGCAAGGGACAGAGCCTTAATCGTGGGTTACTCATTAGTCATCTTACCCGACCAACCGCGTTATATGGGCAGTGGCGCAGGATTAAAAGCAATTACTGGCGGTGATGAAGTCGCAATAGACCCAAAACACAAGCAACCCTATTCTTGTAAAATCCCTGCGGTAGTCTTGGTTATCAATAACGAGGTAATGAGATTTAACGAGCGTAACGGCGGTATATCACGGCGTAGGGTTATCTTTCACTTTGACGAAGTCATCCCTGAAAAAGAGCGAGATTTAAACTTGGTTAGCAAAATAGAGCAAGAGCTCCCCTCAATTGTGAGGTTGCTATTAAATGAGTTTACCAGTCCAGCAGAAGCTAAAGAAAGACTACACCAGCAACAACAATCAGACGAAGCGACGGCGATTAAACGCGAATCTGACCACTTGGTAGATTTTTGTAGTTATCTTGATGTGCTGGATCATCCTAATGGTATGCTTATGGGTAATTTAGGCATAATACCATTTAACCCTAAAAAATATTTATATCATGCTTATATTGAGTATGTGCGCAATACAGGGCTTAATAATCCATTGTCCTTGAGTGGGTTCGGTTTATCATTAAATTACGCCATAAAAGAAAATAGAAAGGCGTACATTAAAAAACGAACTAATATAGGGGTAAAAACTAATTTAGAAATAAACCCAGATATGTGTAAAGATTGGCTACCTAAAGCCGAAGATCCTAACTAGTAGCTCAAATTGAACCACTAAAATAAGACCGCCCTAATTGGCGGTTTTTTATTGAGTGAATACCTAAAGTGTATACTTGTGAATAGTAAACATTTAAGTATACACCACTCAAACCCTTTTAGAATAAGGCTTCAAGCAGGTAGTGAACACCGTGCATACTTTTTTATTAAATTTTATTTTTATGGGGGGGGGAGGTATAAAAATCTAAAACATAATTAACGGATACCGCTCACCTAGATAAATTTTTACACCGTCAAAATTCTAAAACCAATTTTTAACCTTTCAATTTGGCAAGATTAAAATACCTAATATTGGGGGTCAGTTTTTATTTTGGGGGTACAAATGGGGGTACGGCAAACAGAAGAAACAAACACAATGCTTTATGAAAAATGATTTAAACAGCGCTTTTCAAGTCCCGCCCACGCACCAAATCAATAAACAGTAATATTCTTTTAACCCCAACAAAGCACACCAAAACCAGTAATAACAAGCCTTAAAGTCTATTTTATTGCCCATTAAGTATCAGTAAGGTACATTTACAACCAAAATTTTTAGTTATATGGTTAGTTATACGAAACTATATACTAAAATTATTATGGCAAGAAAAATTCACCCATTAATAAGATACTCAAACTGCCATGCTAAGAGGCAAGGACTGCTGTTTTTATTTGATGGTGGAAGTGATCCTGCCAAAGATTAGACAGAGTACGCCTTTATAAAATGGCTTAATTTGGCTCAATACCTCATATTGCTATTGAGCTTATAACCATATTTTTATACTAAAACGTATAGTTACCTGAAACTTTTTTACAAAATACGCCAATGTTTTGCCGACAATGTCGACAAAACAAATTAAGCGAAGCCCTTTAAACCAACCACATGCACATGCTCTTGGTTGTTTATCACTTTACGTACAAGTTTATACGTTGTGCCTTTTTCTGGGCTGATGTTTTCTGGAGCGGCAATGATTAATTGCATTTCTAGCCGTTCGCAAAGCTCAAATAGTGTTGCAATGGATTTGGCATCTAGTCGAGCGGCTTCGTCCAAGAATAATAAACGGCATGGTAAAATGTCTTTATTACGTAGTCGCTTGGATTCTTCTTCCCAACTTTGAATAACCATGAGTAAAATTGACATACCCGTACCAATTGCCTCACCGGTTGATAGCGCACCACTTTCAGCACGTAGCCAACCATCCGCACCACGGTTCACTTCAACATCCATTTCAAGATAATTCCGATAATCAAGCAGTTCTTCACCAATATTTTGTGCCGTTCGTTGTCCCATATCAATATGTGGGTTTAAACGCTGATAAAGTTTTGCTAAAGCTTCTGAAAATGTAATACGATTATTACTAAACAGATCTTGATGTTCGTTTTGCTCATCAGCTAATGCTGATAACAGAGTAGAGTGTGCTTCTCGAACGCTAACATTTAAGCGTACGCCATTGACTTGACCGAATGCTACCGCTTGTAAGCCTTGGTTAAGCATACGTATACGATTTTGCTCTCGCTGTATGGTTTTACGGATAATATTGGACACACTCTTTGAACTAATTGCCAGCTGCTGTTCACGTGATGTGAGTTCTTCCGTTAAACGTGACAATTCAATTTCCATCTGTTCGATCGCTTCAATAGGGTCATCTGTTTTCACAATATCTTGGCGAATTCGTTCGCGTAAATGTGCATAAACTGCGATGTAGAATTGAATTTTACGTTCTGGACGTTTTGGATCTTCTGATAATCTTAAAACATCCCGTAGATGTTCATTGTCATTAACTGCCAAGCGTAACGAACCCAATGCCTTATCCGACATAGAACGTAGCTCATCAGCACTTAAGTAAGCCAGTTCTCGGCGATGTAGTCGACGTTCAACACTGTTTTCTTTAACCAACCTTAATACTAAACACCATCCTGCTTTCGCTTGTACTATCTGTTCGCGAAGTTGTTTATAATCACGCAGTGTCTGAGTTAAGCGTTTTTGCATCTGTGTCATTTCGCTTTCACACATAATCAGTTGTTTTTCAAGCGATGTACAATGTTGACGGTTATTATTTAATTTTTGATGGATTTCATCACGGCGCAATCGCGCTCGTTCTTCTGTGATCGCGTCCGCTTTTACGCCAATTTGTTCGATCTCTTTTTGTAGTTCATGCAACATATCACGCTTAGTTTCAAATGCGCTTTTAAGCGAGGCAAACGTTTGGTTATATTGATTGTATTTATCTTGATACTGTTGCATCTGACTACGCGCTTCAGCTCTTTGCGCTTCAACCACTTCTAATCGAGACCGCAATTTTTCATTTAAATCACTATTTTCGCTCAACATGCCAGCCGAATCTTCATAACTAAAGTGAGCTCGGCGTTGTATGACTTCAGTTAACGCAAAAACTTGTTGGCGAATCGTGTGTTGCTGTGCTTTAACCATGTTGTAATGTTCACGAAGCGATTCATTTTGTTCAGGATCACTTTGTAATAGTGCCACAATCGGTTCAAGTTCTGAAACAGTATTGCGATTACGGCTAACATACTGCACAGATTCTTGCGCTTCAGCTAATTGTTCACGTAATTCATCAACCCGATCCGCTAAATCTTCATCTGCAAGCAAGTGCATCTGAGCAACAAGCTTATTAACGGTAGCTAATTGCTCTTTGCAATTAATAACTTGTTGTTGGTTTTGTTGATCAATGCTTTCTTGAGATGATAATTGACGTTCAATTTCGGTGCGTCTTGTCGCTAATTTTTGCGCTTCCGCTTCAGGGTCGATATCAAAAGCAACCGCAAGATATTGACCTATAAACTGTCCAACATTTTGCTCAATGCGTTGTAATTTTTGTAAATCAAATGAAATTGTTGCATAACGTTCATGTAATTCATCACGTTCAATCGATAGTTTTTCAAGATGAACTTCACGCGCTGCTCGACCAAATAGTGGTACACTTGGAAAACTTGAAAATCGCCATTGGCGATCGCCTGTTTTGACTAGTACGGATTTATTCATCTCTTCGCAATCAAAAACGCTATCATCAAATGATGAAGGATCACCTTCAATAAAGTAGATATCTTCAGGATAGTCTTCATCACTTTCGGTAAGGCTTTCTAATTGCTGTTTAACTAATGATAAGTCTGGCACAACGATAGCTTGCCTTGCTGGACCATAGAGCGCTGAAAAGTAAGGCGCATCATCAATGGTTACGTCTTCATAAATTTCAGAAAGTAATACACCGTTGAAGCGTTCAGACAATGCAGATAAACGACCATCATCAACACCACTAGGTTGGTTAAGTTGCTCAATTTGGACATCTAATTGATTACGTCTAAAGCTAATTTGATCTCGTTCAGTAACTAATATTCGCTCTCTTTCAAGCAACTTTTGCATATGTTGAGTCACGGCTTGACTGTTATTAAACGTTTCACCGGTTTGTTCTTGCAAAGCAATTAACGCATCTTGGGCTTTTAACCATAATGGTGCTTTTTGGTGATAATCAGTAATTTTCGATTGAATCTGTTCAAGTTCTTGCCTAAATTCAATACGCTTTTCGCTTGATTCGTTAGCCCGCTCCGCATTCTCATCTAGTTGGGATTCGATCTCTTGTTTTAATTCGTCAAGCTCATCATAATTAATTTGTCGTCCAATACGTTTACAAAACTGTGTTAGTAATGATTCTGCTTCTTTTTGCTCAAAAAAGCGCTGTTCTAGTTCATCAAGTTGTAGCTGTAAATGTTCCGCTTGTTCAGCTTGATAACATTGTGATGGCCATTTTCTTAATGCTTCTTTCGCTGCAACAAAGGCATCACTACGTATCACATCACCAACTAATTTAATCACCAATTGATAAGCTCGATCAAATTGATTCATGGCTGCATCAGATACACTTAATTTTTGTTCAAGTTCAAGAACTTGTTCGGTGATCTCTTTTTGCTTTTCATCAAACACGGCAAAGTGATCTTCGATATTGCTAATATCTAGTTTTGGTAGCTGACATAATGACTGCGCATTTTTTAGTGCCTGTAAAGCCTGTTGGTATTGAATTGCTCGTGTTTGTTGAACATCAAGTGCTTGCTGATAATCCGCCAACTGTGTTTTGATTTCATCGACTTCTTGCTCTGTTTCGTTAACCTGATCGCGATAAACTTGGTACTGTTCATTCGCTTCAAGTACCACTTCGTTTTGTTCTTCAAGCTTTAAATTTAAGTCATCTAAATCTGCTTGATAGCGGTCGATTTTTTCTTGTTGGCGTAGCGCTGTTTGTGCTAAATTGAGGTGATCATTAGCGGCTTGTAAATCAGTTTCCAAATCGCTTTGCGCTTCTTGATACTCTTTAAGTTCTTTCGCCGTTTCTACTTGGCGGTATTGATTACTAATAAGCTGATCTTGCGTTTTAAACATATCACGACGCAAGCCAAGTACCGATTCAATATGCACTCGGCGTGCGTTAGCATGACGCATATAATCGGCCGCGACATAATTGGTCGATTCAGTAATAAGATGTTTGAATAAATCCCGATCGGATTGTGTAACTCGAATCGCTTCTAATGTCATTCGGTTTTCACGCAGTGCCGCTTCCATATCTTGGAAAGCTTTACGCACCCCACCATTTTCAGGTAATAAATAGTCGCGTAGTGAACGTGTAATAGCACTTGAGATACCGCCATAAAGTGAGGCTTCGATCAATCGGTAATATTTACTTCTATCTGATGGTGAACGTAAGCGTTTTGGTAAAATGCCAAAATCAAACATAACTGAATGATAATCAGTAATCGAGTTAAATTGTTTGAAGATAATACCATCCATCAATTCAACTTTATCTTTTAGCTCTAGTAACGATAAAATGCGAGCTTGTTTATCATTGAGTCGTTCTGTTACCAATTCTGTTGGGCTTATACCAATAGGTAAACCTTGCAATAAGAATGGTTTGATATCGACTTTTTTATCGCGACCTGCAACTTGTTGTAAGCGGACACCACAAATAATACGTTGGTTACGAGAATTAATCACATCAAGCATAGAATAACAAACACCCGGTTTTAATTTACCATGCAAGCCTTTGTCTCGTGAACCTGAAGTCGCCCCGGCTTCCGTTGTATTTCTAAAGTGTAATAAGGTTAAGTCAGGAATTAATGCGGTTACAAATGCTGCCATTGTGGTTGATTTACCAGCCCCATTACCACCCGATAGCGTTGTGACTAATTGGTCTAGCTCAAAAGTTCGCGCAAAAAAACCATTCCAGTTAATTAACGTTAATGAGTGAAATTTACCGTGTCCAATCATGTTTATTCTGTCTCCTCATTAACTTCTTCTTGTTCTTCGCTGTTATCATTATCTAAAGTCAGTGATGATTCAATTTTAATTGCTTCACCATCTCGGATTAAGCGCAGTTGCGCTTCTTGCGCATCATCGCTACTACGAACATCTGCCCCAAAGCGGAAGATAGCTTCGTTAATACGAAAGCGTGAGCTGTCGTTTCCAACAATAAAAAAAATCATACCAAGCCGACGTAAGCGATTTAAAGCTGTTTTTACTTTATCAAAGAGTTTTTGGCGATCTAAATCTGAACCGGTTGAACGCTGGTTAACTAATTTCAGTAATTTATTTTCGTTAGCTAACGAAACCAGTTCATCAAATAGCTCTTGTAAGGTAAAAATGCCTTCATGAGCCAATCGTTCTGGGCTCAAATATAGATAACAAAGTACTTTACCAACAAGCATATCAAATTCCGATAATACTGAACGAGGAATTAATGTTGTAGAGCGTGGACGCAAGTAGAAAAAGCCTTCTGGCGCTCGAATCAATTCAACATTATAACGTTGATAAAATTGCTCAAGCTCAAGTTGGAAATCCATTAAAAAAGCATGATGATCAAGCTCATCAATACCAATATGGCGCCCTGATCGTAGTAAGCTATCAAGTTCTGGAAAAATTGGATTAGCAATCGCCTGCGCTAATTTTACAGGCATATATTTATCGATTAATGCTTGAGAACTGGCTGCAATACGCCCCATAACTTTATCAAGGTGATGAGCGGTTGATTCTATTTCTAAATTTTTAGTATTTATTGATGACATGTGCTTGTACCTTAGCTCCATAATCGTTAATCAGTTTCCATTCGGCAGGGATACCTAGCAAATCGTCTTCGGCAATACCTAAACGAATAGCGTGATCGATAAATAACCTTGCAATATCAAAATGTTGTTCGCGTGGGAACTGCGCTAAATAACTGCGAATGGCAATACCCATATCAAGTGGTTTATTTTCTTGCTTAAAGATCAGTAGATTTTGTTCAATATGCGCAATAATATGCTCTTGAAGTTCTTCAATCATTTCAAATTCGAGCTCTGCTGGTAATTCGCCGGTTACTTCTGCTTCGTGTAAGACTAATTCTTCATCACGCATATCAAGCAAACGATCAGCATTAGCAAAAGTCAGTGACCAAGGCAAATCAAAGTAATTTTGAATTGATTTACGTAAACGCTGCGAAAAAACGCGATTCTTATCTAAATCAATTGCGGTACGAATAAACTTATGCACGTGGCGATCATAACCTATCCAAAGATCTATCGCCTTTTGCCCCCAACCAATAATCCGGTCAAGTTTGCCCTGTAAATCTATAATCACATTGTTAATCTTATCAAGATCAGGATTGTCCAATATTGCATCTTGGATCAAAAGAAGACTAGCTTGTAGCTTATCCCCTGCAGCAGCTAAAGTATCTTGTAACTCACGCAATGTCTGCGATGTTTCGGTAAGTAAACCTTCACAACTGCTAATTGCAGCTTGCCAATCTTGGCTTAATAAGGCTGAAATATTTTGCTTCACATCTGCCTGCTGCTCATCCATAACACGTTGCGTGATATCAATACTGTCAAAAATCTCAGCAACGGAATATTTTAACGGCGCAAAAACATTTCGATGCCAATGCAGATCATCACCGCCTTCAAGCGCAGCATCGGCAGCTCGTTTTAACTCTTGTGCAACAATAGAAAGTTGGAGAGATAAACGTAAGGTGGAAAACTCTCGCTGACGAATATAATAATCAGTAATACCTATTCCCAATGGTGTCAAACGATAGATAGAAAACCCATCAGTCATTTCACTCGTAAATCGAGTAATAAAACGTTGGCGAACGAGATCATTTATCGCATTGTTCGCTCTAACCGTTATCGTTTCTTCACTCTGTTCGAAAATTTGCGATACATGGCGGAAGGCATCAACTAATTCAGATTCCGTCATTTCACCATCAAACCGTTCACTATTTAATACTGCTATTGCTAATAAAAAAGCAAGCCGTTCAACTGGTAATGAGATCGAAAAATCATTATTTTTTGCCCAAGCAACCAATTCTGGCACTGATTGGGAAAAATCAATCATAAAGAATCCTTAATTCAAGGAGAACAAAATCGAAACATACCTCAGAGGTTTTATCTCTGTGCGGTATGAATAAAAATGCCACCAATTATATAACAATATACAGTAAATTTGTAATGGAATTCGAGGAAAGAGTTCAAACTGTATTATTTAAATTAGGGCTATTTAGTTACAGCCTTATAATAATATTAATTAATAAATATCACTCAAATAATTTAAAAATCTTATTTCTTGAATAAAAAATAGATTCCCTACTCGCACAGAAACCTATTTATGCTAAAATCAATATACATTTTATAAACTAACATAAGGACGTAACGAAATGCATATCGGTATACCTAAAGAACGGTTAACCAATGAAGCTCGAGTTGCTGCAACTCCCCTGACTGTTGGACAACTGTTAAAATTGGGCTTTACAGTTTCCGTAGAACAAGGCGCAGGTCATGCAGCTCATTTTGAAGACCAAGCTTTTATTGATGCTGGAGCCACAATTCAAAATACACAAGATATTTGGCAAAGTGATTTAATATTGAAATTTCATGCACCAACCGACGATGAAATTGCTTTAATGAAAGAGGGAGCAACCCTTATCAGTTATATTTATCCAGCTCAGCATAAAGAATTATTAGAAAAATTAGCAGCTAAAAATATTACTGTTATGGCAATGGACTGTGTGCCACGTATTTCACGAGCACAATCTTTAGACGCATTGAGTTCAATGTCTAATATTGCTGGTTACCGTTCAGTTATCGAAGCAGCAAATCAATTTGGTCGATTCTTTACCGGTCAAGTTACTGCTGCTGGTAAAGTCCCACCGGCTAAAGTATTAGTTATTGGAGCTGGTGTTGCTGGACTAGCTGCTATTGGCGCAGCGGTGAGTTTAGGTGCGATTGTTCGTGCTTTTGACACCCGCCCTGAAGTTGCTGAACAAATTAACAGCATGGGAGCCGACTTTTTAGAGCTAGATTTTGAAGAAGAAGCCGGTTCTGGCGACGGCTACGCTAAACAGATGTCAGCCGCCTTTATCGAAGCTGAAATGGCCCTGTTTGCTGAGCAAGCGAAAGATGTTGATATCATTATTACCACGGCCTTAATTCCGGGAAAACCTGCACCAAAGCTTATTTCTAAAGAGATGGTTGAATCCATGAAACCAGGTAGTGTTATTGTTGATTTAGCGGCATTAACTGGCGGTAACTGTGAATTGACTAAACCAGGAGAAGTTTTCGAAACAGATAACAATGTAAAGATTGTTGGTTATACTGATTTAGCTAATCGTATGCCAGCACAAGCATCACAACTTTATGGTACGAACATTGTTAACCTATTAAAACTACTTGCAAAAGAAAAAGACGGGAATGTTGATATCAATTTTGAAGATGTTGTAATTCGTGGTGTAACGGTGGTCAAAAATAAAGAAATCACTTGGCCTGCCCCCCCAATTCAAGTATCTGCTCAACCGCAGAAAAAAGCAGCTGAGCCAATTGTTAAGCCTGAACCGAAACCAATGGAACCTCGAAAAAAATATGGTATTTTAGCATTGGCTCTCATTGCTTTCTTTTGGCTTGCTAACTCGGTTCCAGAAAGCTTTTTAGGACATTTTACCGTATTTGCATTATCTTGTGTTGTTGGTTACTACGTAGTATGGAATGTCACACACTCTTTACATACACCACTGATGTCGGTCACTAATGCAATTTCTGGGATTATATTAGTCGGTGCAATATTACAAGTCGGTGATGATAATGGCTTAACTACGGCAATTGCCTTTGTTGCTATTTTGATTGCTAGTATCAATATTTTTGGTGGATTCTTTGTTACCCAAAGAATGCTGAAAATGTTCCAACGTGGCAAGTAAGGGAGAGCATAAATTATGTTAAGTAATGGAATTATTCAGGCAGCTTATGTAATTGCTGCATTACTTTTTATCTTTAGTTTACGTGGCCTTTCTAACCAAGAATCAGCCAAATCAGGAAATATCTATGGTATGATTGGTATGGCAATCGCTCTTATCGCAGCAGTTGCTAGTATTAAAGGCGGATTACACTGGATAGTTATAGCAATGATTATTGGTGCAACTATTGGCTTATATCTTGCTAAAAAAGTTGAAATGACACAAATGCCAGAACTTGTTGCGCTACTTCATAGTTTTGTGGGAATGGCAGCGGTCCTTGTTGGCTTAAACAGCTTTTTAGATCCTCACATTCAAGAGTTTCATGGCGGCGAACTAACTGTACATTTAGTAGAGATTTTTGTTGGTGTCTTTATCGGCGCAGTAACCTTCTCAGGCTCTGTTGTCGCTTTCGGTAAATTAAATGGACGAATTAGTTCAAAACCATTATCAATTCCAAATAAACATTATTGGAACCTGGCGGCAATTATTGTTTCAATCATTTTAATGTTTACTTTCGTTGATGTAGAAAGTGGTGCTGGTGCAACAATTAGCTTGTTAATCATGGCGATTATTGCTTTTGTGTTCGGTTTCCATCTTGTTGCTTCAATTGGTGGGGCTGACATGCCTGTGGTTATTTCAATGTTAAACTCTTATTCGGGTTGGGCTGCAGCAGCGGCAGGCTTTATGCTAGGTAATGATCTTCTCATTGTAACTGGTGCATTAGTTGGTTCATCAGGCGCAATTTTGTCATATATTATGTGTAAAGCAATGAACCGTTCATTTATCAGCGTTATTGCGGGTGGATTTGGTAGTGATGGTAGCGCAGCTAGTTCATCTGATGAAGAACAAGGTGAGTACCGTGAAATGCAACCAGCCGAAGTTGCACAAACATTAAAAGAGGCGCGTTCTGTTATCATTGTTCCTGGCTATGGTATGGCTGTTGCACAAGCACAAGGTGCCGTAAGTAATATTACCGAAAAACTACGCGCAATGGATATCGAAGTAAGATTTGGTATTCATCCTGTTGCTGGACGTTTACCTGGTCATATGAACGTATTGCTCGCAGAAGCCAAAGTGCCTTATGATATCGTTCTTGAAATGGATGAAATCAATGATGACTTCCCTGATACGGATGTTGTTTGGGTTATTGGTGCAAATGATACAGTAAACCCAGCTGCAGAAGAAGACCCAAATAGTCCAATTGCTGGCATGCCTGTTCTTGAAGTTTGGAAAGCAAAAACAGTAATTATTTCTAAACGATCAATGAATACCGGTTATGCAGGTGTACAAAACCCACTATTCTTTAAAGAAAACAGCTATATGTTATTCGGTGACGCGAAAGATAGTGTTGAAAAAGTATTACAAAATCTTTAATTAATCGCTACAAATATTACTGCGGCTTTTGCCGCAGTAATTAATCAAAAATATGTCTTCATCACCTATTTATAAACTTTAATAATAAAAATACATATTACTTGTAATAAATATGCCCACCAAATAATATCAATCTCATCTATTTAATACTAACGAAACAACTGTTTATTTTTTCAAAACTTTCAGGAAAGTCGGTGTTTTAGTATAAAATTGTCGTTATATTAATGATTATCTTTTTTTAATTTGTTCTTTATGATAGAGATAATAAGCACCTCGAGATACCATTTTCAGTTGAAAAATAAGATCTTCAATTAATTTTTGGCGCTGTACTGTGTCAAAGTCAATCGCTTCAGCGCCAGCATTAAATGCAATAGTAACCATCGCTTCAGCTTGAGCTTCATTATAATGGTGAGGCATTTGATTAGCATTATCGAGATAATCAACAAGCTCGACAATAAAGTGTTGAATTTCGCGCGCAATAGCAGCTCGAAAAGCTGAGGACGTCCCAGCTTTTTCGCGAAGAAGTAATAAAAAGACTTTTGGATTTTTATCGATAAACTCAATAAATGTAGTTACTGACGTTTGTAATACGCTACCACCTTTTTCGATACGTTTACGTGCTTGACGTAATAATTGACGAAGAGTTAAACCACTTTCATCAACCATGGCTAAACCCAACTCATCCATATCACGAAAATGGCGATAAAATGAAGTAGCTGCTATTCCAGCCTCACGCGTAACTTCTCGCAGGCTTAAACTAGCAAAACCTTGTTCAGCATTGAGTTGATTAAATGCTGTTTCAATTAAAGTACGGCGGGTTCTTTCTTTCTGTTGAGCTCGAATTCCGCCTGCCTTGATGTTTTTCATTTGATAGTTTAGTTTGAATATTTTATACGTAATCTACCATTAATTTGCTGTTTTTAATAATCGCTCTTTTTCAGCAAATACTTTAGGCATATGTTCACGGATAGTTTTAGCTATTGTTTCATAACGAGAACGTAATGGTGAACCGGGGCGATAAATCAAAGTAATACTACGTGATGGTACTGGATCAGTACACGGGATATAGCAAATATTATCACGAATTCGCTCATTTGGTGCAGCTAGCTCTGGAAATAAAGTGATACCACGACCAGCAGAAATCATACTCCTAAGCGTTTCAAGACTGGTTGCTTTGAACTGTTTATCTTCATCAATACCGACTTGGAAACAATACCCCATTGCATGATCACGCAAACAATGACCATCTTCTAACATTAAGAATTTATGTCCTTTTAAACCAGATAATTTAACTGTCTTTTTGCTAGCTAACTCGTTATCAGCTCGAACAGCTAAAAACATAGGTTCATCAAATAATGGCAATTCAATAAATTGTGCCGTCTCTTTAACTTGTGCAACAATAGCACAATCAAGTTTTCCACTTTCGAGCTGAGCAACAACACTAGCAGTCTGTGCTTCATGTAAATAAAGCTCTAATTGAGGAAAAGATTCATGTAACACTGTAATAACATGTGGTAAAAGGTAAGGTGCTATGGTAGGAATCAATCCTATATGCATTGGTCCTGACATTTCTTCACCTTGACGGCTTGCCATCTCTTTTAAAATTTGAATATTACGTAAAATCTCTTTGGATTGCTCAACTAACATCATACCCGTTTGTGTAAATAATACTTTTCGGCTAGTACGCTCTAATAACATTACGCCTAATTCATCTTCTAATTTTCTAATTTGACCACTAAGAGTTGGTTGACTCACATTGCAAGCATCAGCAGCTTTACGAAAATGGCGAAATTCAGCTAACGAAACAAAATATTCCAAATCACGAATATTCATAATGTCCCCAATAAGTTATTAGTTAATGATATATACTCAAACAACTTCTATATGTAACGTTATAACAAATAACATTAAAAAGCTCTTCATAATTTATTAAATTATCATGCTTTATAAATTATATTCTGTGAAACAAATAAGCAAAAAGAAGTTCTGAATATAGTTTTATTTCATCTTAATCAGCTAGTTAAAATATACTAACCAGAGCAAAACAAAGTTTATTACTTTTATTAGATATTGCTAATATTACTATAGAAACTACTATTGTTGATAATTATGTTAAAAAAATCAAATATAATATTTAAGCCAACTTGGAAAATATAATTTTATTGAGCGAAAAATTGCCAATTCTAAGAAACATGGAAACTTATTAGCAATTACGCTATAATCGCGCGCTATATTGTTATTATGCCAAAAACACTTTTGAGGTGCGCTATTTTTAATCAAGTTTCAAACTTTTATCGAAAGTTTTTTCGTCATGAAAAAAAACAAAAAGTTGGCTATGTGACTATCCCACGTAATGAGCACAATATATCCCGTAAAGAGATTAGTGAAAATGCATTAAAAGTCCTTCACCGATTAAACAAACAGGGATACGAAGCTTATTTGGTTGGTGGATGTATCAGAGATCTCATCTTAGGCAAAACGCCAAAGGACTTTGATATCACAACCAATGCAACCCCAGAACAAATTCAGAAAATTTTCCGTAACTGTCGCTTAGTGGGAAAACGATTTCGTCTTGCTCATATTATGTTTGGTAAAGAAATTATTGAAGTCGCGACTTTCCGTGGCGACCACGGTTCGCAAGAAGGACAAACCAATATTTCTAAACGTTCACAGACAGGTATGTTATTACGCGATAATGTTTATGGATCCATTGAACAAGATGCTATTCGTCGCGATTTCACAATGAATGCGCTTTATTATAATGTAAATAATTTTACATTACGTGACTATTGCGGAGGATTAAAAGATTTACAAAAAGGTATTATTCGATTAATTGGCGATCCACAAACACGTTACCGAGAAGATCCTGTTAGAATGCTAAGGACTATTCGTTTTGCCGCAAAATTGAATATGAAAATTGAACCAGCTACTGCTGCACCAATTAAACACCTTGCCCCATTATTAAAAAATGTACCTTCTGCTCGACTTTTTGATGAGTCGCTTAAACTGTTACAAACAGGAAATGGATATAAAACTTACACGTTACTAAGAGAATATTGTCTTTTTGAACAATTGTTTCCTGTTATTGAGCGTTTGTTTGTCAACAATCAAAATGGTTATTTAGAAAAAATCATTGAGCAAGTCTTAAAAAATACTGATTATCGTATTACTAACAACAAACGAGTCAATCCTGCATTTTTATTTGCAGCCTTTTTTTGGTACCCAATTATTGAACAAACACAGACAACATGTATCGAAAGTGGATTGCCATTTCATGATTCTTTTTCCATGGCAATTAACGAAGTGCTAACTGAACAATGTAAAAATATTGCCATACCTAGACGATTAACCACCATAATGGGCGATATTTGGCGTTTGCAGCTACGTATGAAAAAACGAGATGGTAAACGTGCATTCGTTATTTTAGAACACCCTAAATTTCGAGCTGCTTATGACCTTTTAGAAATGAGAGCCTCGATTGAAAAGGGAGAACTTTTGGAATTAGCTAAATGGTGGGATGAGTTTCAATACTCTTCAGTCGAAAAAAGAATAGCGATGGTAAAACAACTTAATAAAATGAATAAACGCAAAGTGAAACGTTAATTTTTAATTCGCACTTTTGTAAATAACCGCTATAATGCTGCAATTAAAATAATCATAATAACTTTTTAATCATTGATGAAAAAATTAGCGCCCACTCTTATTGCAATTGCCGTCACATTTTCTTTGTATAACAACTCGAGTTATGCTATAGATTTACCTAAAGCAGCTGTTAGCAATAATCCGCAATGTCTTATAGACGTTCCTAGGTTTGATCGCCCTTTAGTCAATGGAGATATAAGTACCTTACCTATAAATACTGAAGCCAATCAATTTGAGGCAATCTATCCAAGCATTACCATATATAAAGGTGAAGTATTAATAAAACAAGGTAACCGTACAGTTCAAGCAGATAAAGTAACAATTAATACTGAAGATAATAATAATCGAGTAGTAACATTAGAAGGTGATATTACTTATCAAGATAATTTAATAAAAATGAAAGGCGATCATGCATCAATGAATCTAAATAATAATGATGCAAACATGACTCCAAGTCAGTATCAACTTGTCAATAGACTTGGACGTGGCAATGCTGATCAGATGAAACTAAAAAAAAATAGATATGTTATTTTAAAAAATGGCAGCTTTACATCTTGTCCTGTTAATGACAGCACATGGGATATTAAGGGATCAACAGTTATTCATGATAACGAAGAACAGTTACTAGAAGTTTGGAATGCCATATTTAGTATTGGCAAAATACCCGTTCTATACTCACCTTATTTACAATTACCAACCGGTGATAAACGTCGTTCAGGATTGTTAATGCCTAATTTAGGCTATGATAGTGTTGATGGTATTGATTTTTCAATACCAATTTATTGGAATATTGCACCAAATTATGATGCCACCTTTACGCCAAGATTCTTGCAAGAGCGTGGTGTACAACTACAAACAGAATTTCGCTATTTAAATGAAATAGGCTTAGGCACACTTGCGTTTGACTGGCTACAACATGATAGTAAATATGATAAAGATAGAACCACTCATTTAAATGGCAATAATTATGATGACAATCGTCACCGTTGGTTATTTCATTGGAAAAATGAAGAATTAATAAACTATAATTGGCGTTTTTATGCTGATACAACTCGAGTTAGTGACAATCAATATCTGACAAATCTAAGCTCTAAATATGCTTCCCAAACTGCTGGGTATTTAACGCAGTTTTATAAAATTGCTTATAATGACGAGCATTGGGATATCACGTTAGGCTATAAACACTTTCAGCCATTTCACTCAGAATTAAAAAATTCACTTTACCAAACCGAACCACAGTTGGATATGAGTTATTATAATAATGATTTGGGTCCTTTCAAATTTAGAGCATTTTCTCAAGTGTCTCGCTTTTTGACATCTGGGCAAAATAAACCTAAAGCATGGCGAGCACATTTTGAACCTACACTTAATTATACCTTAACCAATTCTTGGTCATCATTAGCCACTGAAATGGGGTTTATGGCAACTCATTATAATCAAGATAATATTAGAAAAAACATTGATCAATATAAAGATTTAGATAAAAACGTAAATCGTTTTTTACCAAAATTTAGTATTGATGGTAAAGTCATCTTTGAGCGTAATATGCCTTTTATTGATGGCTATACACAAACCTTAGAGCCACGAGTAAAATACATCTATATTCCATACCGAAAACAATCGAATATTGGTGCCTATGATTCTACTATATTACAATCAGATTATATTGGTCTGTTTAGAGATCAGCCATATAGTGGCCTAGATAGAATTGCTTCAACCAATAAAATATCAACAGGAGTAACCACACGGTTTTATGATAATAGCAAGGTTGAAAAATTTAACCTATCAATTGGACAAATCACTTATTTTACTAAATCAAAAACGAGTGAACACAATAATGATCTAGACGAAAATTCTGATACAGGCAGTATTACTTGGGCATCAGATAATTTTTGGCGCATAAATAATGATATGATCTTTAGAAGTGGCGTCCAATATGATACTCGAATTGATACAATTTCATTAGCCAATGTAGTATTCGAGTATCGCGCATCGAGTGATAAGTTAATACAATTATCTTATCGTTATGCAAATCGTAACTATATTGACACTGTTGATAAAAATCCTTTTTATAGAGGTTATCGGCAAGATATTTCTCAAGCAGGCATGATGACTGCTTGGCCATTGTCACAAACTGTTAGTGCTGTTGGTTCATATTACTATGACGTTAAATTAGGACAAACCACTGATAGTTTTGTCGGATTACATTATAGTGACTGTTGTTGGGGAACAACAGTACAATATGGAAGAAAACTAACAGATTGGGACAATATTTCTCTCAAAAGTAAATATGAAAATAAACTGTCGATTAATTTCGAATTGCAAGGATTAGGCAACAACAAAGACGCCAAAGCTAAAATGCTAAACTTCGGCAAGCTACCATATACCACAACATTTGAGTAAAATATTTCTGCAAATATATTACCGATAAATTTATTGCATGCTATCAATGCTGCACAACAAAATGAGTTAAGTGAATATGAAATTATTAAAACTATTTATCGTTTTAAACCTAAGTTTAACTTTAGGAATGATAACTTCATTATCTGCAAATGCCGCACCTAAAGTTGTAGAACAAGTTGCTGCAATTGTTAATAACAATGTCATTTTAGAAAGTGATGTTAATGATATGTTAAAAACGATTAAAGCGAGTACTGATCCACAAAATTTACCTACGGATAAAGTACTAAGAAAACAAATTATTGATCGTTTAATTATTGAAAATCTAATTTTACAAAAAGCAGCTAAAGCTCAAATCACTATAAGTGATGATGAGGTAACCAGTGCCATTGATAGAATCGCTGCTGAAAATGATATGACTATCGATCAACTTCGAAGCAGGCTATCGATAATGGGCATTAGTTATGAAGCCTATCGAGAAAGAATCCATAATGACATGTTGATTGATAAAACTCGAATGCATGAAGTTAGATCTAGAGTCAGGGTTTCAGAAAAAGAAGTGGAAAATTTAGCTCAAAGTATTGCTCGCCAACCTACCAACAATGTTGAAGTAAAAATCAGTCATATTTTGATTTCCATTCCAGAAAAAGCTTCTAAACAGCAAATCGACAATGCGACAAATAAAGCACAAAATATTATTAATCGAGCACAAAAAGGTGAGAATTTTGCCAAATTAGCCACTACATATTCAAATGACGATCTTGCTTTAAAAGGTGGTAATATGGGTTGGCATAAACTTAATGAATTACCAACTATCTTTGAAGAACGTTTAGTTCGTGCACCAAAAGGTAGTATTATTGGTCCTATCCGTTCTGGAGTTGGCCTACATATTCTAAAAGTTGATGATACACGTTCAGAAGCCCAAAAAACTGTCAAAATTCAAGAAGTAAATGCACGCCATATTTTGATTAAAACAAATGTATTAATCACTGACCAAATAGCTAAACAAAAATTAACCGATATTCGCAAATCCATTACCAGTGGCGCAACAACCTTTGAAGCTGCAGCTAAGGCTAATTCTGAAGATACTGGTTCAGCAAGTAAAGGAGGCAACTTAGGTTGGAATCGTCCTGAAGTTTATGATAATGGTTTTAAAACAGCTCTAACTCAGCTAAAAAAAGGCGAAATTAGCCAGCCCATAAAGTCATCTTATGGCTGGCATTTAATTCAATTAATTGATTCAAGACAAGCAGATGGAACAAATGCTATAAATAAAGATCACGCTTATCGGCTTATTTTTAATCGTAAATTTTCCGAAGAAGCTCAGGTATGGGTTCAAGAAATAAAAGGTGATGCTTATATAAAAATTACAGGTGACGATAAAGATGAATAGTCGTATTCACCAAGGGCATTTTGCTCGTAAAAGATTCGGACAAAACTTTTTACATGATGATTATATTATCGAAAGTATTGTCGCGGCGATACAGCCTAAAACAGATCAAGCATTGGTTGAAATTGGTCCTGGGCTTGCAGCTTTAACAGTACCTATAAGTAAACATATTGATCATTTAACAGTCATAGAGATCGACAGAGATCTAGCCAGTAGATTAATTAAAAATCCATTTTTAAACAATAAATTAACTGTTATTGAACAAGATGCGCTGACCTTTAACTTTAATCAATTAGCAAATCAATTAGGTAAACCATTAAGAGTATTTGGTAACTTACCCTATAATATCTCAACACCTTTGATGTTCCACTTATTTGAACATGCAAATATCATTACTGATATGCATTTTATGTTACAAAAAGAGGTGGTAACCCGTTTAGTTGCAGCGCCTAACAGTAAAGATTATGGTAGATTGAGCGTTATGGCTCAATACTATTGTCAGATTATTCCGGTTCTCGAAGTCCCCCCAACATCATTTAAACCTGCACCAAAAGTTGATTCGGCAGTCGTTAGATTAATACCTTATAAAGAGAAGCCTTATCTTGTTAATGATATAAAAATACTTTCTCGTGTGACGACAGAAGCATTTAATCAACGACGTAAAACTATTCGTAATAGTTTAAGTAATATGTTTACTGTTGAACAATTAACAGAATTAAATATTGACCCCAATTTACGTGCTGAAAACTTAACAGTACAACAATATTGTCAACTTGCAAACTTATGGGGTTAACAGTATGGCAAATTTACTGATTGGTGATATTCATGGTTGTTATGATGAATTTATGCGATTGCTTGAAAAAGCAAAATTCTCGTCATCGGACACTTTATGGCTAACAGGTGATCTCGTTGCTAGAGGTCCAAAATCATTAGAAGTCCTAAGATTTGTTAAATATAATGCCAAGCAAATTCGATTGGTATTAGGTAATCATGACCTACATTTATTATCGATTTATGCCAATGTCACACCTTCCAAAAAGAAGGATAATCTAGATGATATCATTCATGCAGCAGATTTTGATGAATTAATGAATTGGCTCCGTAAACAGCCATTGGTTCAAATTGACGAATCACTCAAGTTAATTATGACCCATGCTGGTATCCCACCACAATGGGATCTTGAAACACTAAAAAAATGTGCTGACGATCTGCATGTTATGTTATCTAGCGGTTCCTATCTCCTATTCCTTGATAAAATGTATGGTAACTTTCCTGATGAATGGTTGCCTAACTTACAAGGTTTAGATAGGTTACGCTATATTGCTAATGCATTAACTCGTATGCGCTTTTGCTATGAAAATGGTCGGTTAGATTTTTATTATAAAAAATCGCCTGAGCAAACACCTTCTAAACTTAAACCTTGGTTTTTATTACCTAGTAAAATTCCAAACGAATATAGCATCGCTTTTGGACATTGGGCAGCATTAAAAGGAAAAGGTACACCAGAAAACATTTATGCACTTGATACAGGATGTTGTTGGGGTGGAAAATTAACATGCTTACGATTTGAAGATAAAAAATATTTTAAAAAGAAAAATATTGAAGCAAAAAATTAGCTCAACTACTATGAAAGGATCATTTATTATGTCTGCTTTATCTGCCATTAAATCAATATGGAAAGTGATTAACTTTATTAGAGAAATATTTCTTAACCTAATTTTCTTAATTATTATTATTTTAATTTTTAGTGGTATTACATTAGTCAAAGAAGCACAAAAAAAAGAAATTATTCCACAATATGGTGCATTGGTTTTAGATATTGAAGGGGTTATTGTTGACACTACTCTTTACAGTGATGAAATCTATGCTTTACAGAATAAAATTTATGGTAAAAAAGTAAATACCTCACGCGAAAATAGTTTGTTTGAATTAACTCAGAAAATAGCTCAAGCAGCTGCAGACCCAAAGATTACAAGCATAGTTCTAAAATTAGATAATTTTGTTGGTGCAGATATGAGTTCGCTGCAATATATCGGTAAATATTTAACTAAATTTAGTGAGGCAAATAAACCAATTTATGCATATGGATCGAATTTCAATCAAAGCCAATATTATTTAGCCAGCTATGCTAATAAAATCTATTTAACACCACTTGGGGCTGTTAATGTATATGGATTAGCAGCGAACAACCTATACTATAAAACCTTACTTGATAATTTAAAAATTAATACACACGTTTTTAGAGTGGGAACCTACAAGTCAGCCATTGAACCATTTATTCGGGATGATATGTCAGAAGAAGCAAAAAGCAATACAACACGTTGGTTAACACTTATGTGGAACAACTATCTTAATGACATTTCATCACAACGAAAAAAAGCCGATACACAATTAGTTCCGGCACCAGATACTATGTTGGCAAATTTAAAAGCGACTAATGGCAATATGGCTCAATATGCTATATCTAATGGGTTAGTCGATGTCATTGCATCTAATTACCAATTTGAATCGGAGTTTACTCATCAACATCATATCAGCATTTATGATTATCAACTTAAGTCAAAAAATAAAAATTTAGATAGTGATGACAACGAGGGCAACAAACCACTGATTGCCGTTGTATTTGTCAATGGCACTATTACCGATGGTGAAAATAGTAGTAATGTCGCTGGTAGCCAAGATATTGTTGAACAGCTCAGAAAAATCCGTAAGAACTTAAACGTACATAATATACAAGCAGTCGTATTACGAGTAAATAGCCCTGGGGGTAGCGTAGATGCATCAGAAGCAATTCGTAGTGAACTAGAAGCCTTACGTAGTTATCAAATTCCTATTGTTATCTCGATGGGAGGAATGGCTGCATCGGGGGGATATTGGATATCAACCGCATCTGATTATATAGTTGCAAGTCCAAATACCATTACAGGGTCTATCGGTATCTTCGGTATTATTCCAACATTCGAGAACTCTTTATCTCATATTGGTGTTTATAGCGATGGTGTAACAACATCACCATTAGCTAATAATACCTCGACGCAAAATCTACCTATCGAAATGAACCAATTGATTCAAACTAGCATTGATAATGGCTATCAAACATTTATTTCGTTAGTAGCTAAAGCTCGAAATATGACAATCGAACAAGTGGATAAAATAGGACAAGGGCAAGTTTGGTTAGGTTCAGAAGCCAGCAAAATTGGACTCGTTGATAAGTTAGGTGATTTTGATGATGCCATTGAGATTGCTGCCACATTAGCTAATGTAGCAGATTATGAAATTGATTGGCAAAAACCACAGGGAAATTGGTTTAATGCATTTTATTCAGATGTGATAGCGATGTTACCTAAATCAACTGCAGAAATATTTTTTGAACACTTGCCAGAAGCCAAACAGCTTCAACAACATGTTTCTTTATGGAATAAATTTCACGATCCTCAAAATCGCTATATTTACTGCCTAAATTGTGCTGATGTGCATTAAATACTTTGATCATTATCTACTATTTGTGGGTAGATAATGATTCTCCTTTCCTAACAATTTTATAACTTATTGATTCTATTTTTTAAGCTTTTGCCCTGATTGGGAAAAATAACGCATATGATTCATCGCTTCTTGAATGTATTGATAATTTGGTGTTTCATCAGTCTCACGATTATGTAAATCCATATAATGACTAATACCTAATCGATTCACAAGATAAATATTATCAGATGTCCTAATCGCATAAGAGCTATAATTTGACATTAAAAGCCAGTTACGATTAGTTATAGGATTAAATAAGTCATACCCTGTCGAATAATCGCTTATATCATTTTTCACATATAAATAATGTTTCATTAAAGTAGGAATGACATCTTCATGGCTGGTCATTTTTGCACTATTATTTTTAAGAGCTTCTAGCTCTCTGCCACCAATAATAATAAAAGGCACCTTTGTTTGCGCATCCGTATAATTACCATTATGCCCCCAAAAACCTAGTTTATTATCATTCATCTCTTGAGCATGATCACCAGTAATAATTAATATTGTATCATCTAACGAACCTAATTTAGTCAGTTCATCATAGACATTTTGTAATAAATAATCATCATAATAAACACTCTGTTTGTAACGATTAAAAATTGGTAAAGGATCGGTATCATTATTCAATGTCATATAATTAAGCTCACCAATAGGTTTGAATTTCACTGCAAAATCGGCAGGAAAGTCATAAGCATGAGGCGCATCATAAAATAAAAAGGAAAATGTTGGTCTAGAATTATCACGTATTTTATACCATGCTAGCCAATCATCCGTAATTTGTTTATCTCGATTAGATGCTGAACTATCTTTACTACTGATTCTTAAATTTTTGATAGTGACAAATGCTGTTCGGTCAAATTCTGGAGCGGTAACTTTAGCTGAAGTAAAGATGCCGATATTATAGTTTTCTTTCTGTAACGTTGTGATAAAGAGTGAAGGAATACTATTTCGTAAAAATGAATCCCAATACGTGCCAGGAATACCATAAAACAACCCAAAAATACCAGTACGCGTTGCATTACCAGTTGAGTAATGGTTATCAAAAATTACCCCATTATTTTGCTTAACAAAACGAAATGTATTAGGCGAAACGTCTTTACTAAACGTATCATATCGCCAAGAATCTAAGACAATAAACATAATATTTTTAAGTTTATTATTTTCTGGATTAATTACCAATGGATTTTTCGGATAATCAACGCTAGCATTGCTATTCTCCTTACTATACACAACTTTTCGTTGCCCTTTTTCATCAAAAAAAGTCATAATTTTTTTCGAAGTAAATGGTCGATAAAGTGGAATATATTCTTTCACGACCATAATAGGCGAATAAGCATAATAAAAGGCAATCATATGCATAATATGACTAATTAAAAATGAGCTAAAAAGAAAGACTGTTGATAGCAATACAATTCTGGATTTTTTATGTGGTAAAATCAATTTATTGTTGATTAAGTAAAGAAGAAAATACTCAAGACAAAATGAAGCAACAATAAGAACAAACATTAAAAAGTAAGTAAACATCGAAAAGTCAACAACCTGCCCAGAAAAAACCATTGATAAAACAGATTGATTGATGTGGAAACGGTATTGCTGGAAAACAATAGTATCAACATATAACCCAATTTGAAAAAAACTGAAGAGTATAGCAAGAATAATAGTACGCACAGATTGTTGTAACCACAGCAAAGGGATACAAACAATTAAAAGTAATAGATAGGCTGAGAAAAAATGCCCCAAAACAGCAAGCACAGAAAATGTTACCCCAACCCAATAAAATGCAATTCCAGGGACAAGGAAGAAACGAATTGCTATTACTGATGAAATCAAGATATTAATTAGAACAAAGAGGTATAATTTTTTCATAGTATCTGCTATTAAATAATTGACTCTACATATAAGAATCTTACAGCATTTTATACTTAACCCTAGCGCTTTCCTCAAATTTTTTAACAAACTAGCACTACGGAAATAAATTACTAATAATATCTTAACAAAAAGGGCCCAATTTAGAGCCCTCTTATCTTAGTTTAAATAAAATTATCGACGGTCTGCAAGAACTCTTAATAACATTAAAAATAAGTTAATAAAATCAAGATAAAGGGTTAATGCACCTAAAATAACAAATCGTCTAAACATATTAGGATCATCTTGTGATAATTGATTACCTAATTCTTTCAGTTTTTGCGTATCATAAGCTGTTAACCCAGCAAAAACAAATACTCCAATATAAGTAATTGCCCACATTAATGGTTGACTTTGCATAAAGATATTAACTAGTGAAGCGATTACAATACCCACTAATCCCATAAATAAAAAACGACCAAAACCAGACAAATCACGTTTAGTAGTATAACCATAACAAGCTAATGCGGCAAACATGCCTGCCGTGATAAAAAATACACTAACAATAGACGAATGAGAATATACAATAAAAATAGAAGTTAATGTTAATCCACTGACAGCTGAATAAAGCATAAATAATGTTGTTGCAGTACTACCTGACAAACGCCCGATCATACCAGACAAGAAAAAAACTAAACCTAATTCGGCTACAATTAAAATCCAAGAAAATACACTAAGAGAAATATAACCTCTTGGATTGAAAGTAAACAATAATTGAATCATTGCAGGGCTAGACGAGGCAAACCAAGCAACAATCCCTGTTAAGACTAAACCGACAGTCATCCAACCATAAACATGGCTCATATACGTTTGAATTCGACTACCTGTTTGTTCAATAATTGAACCATTAGGTGAATAATTTTTCATTAATTACCTCTCATTAAAAAAGAATGATATAACTTGGTATTATTATATCCTAAATAAATACTAATACCATTTTTTCAATGCTTCTTTATCCGTTTTTTTTGCCTGAACCCAATTTTCTCCTTGAGACGTTCGTTCTTTCTTCCAAAAAGGTGCTTCGCTCTTTAATATATCCATAATAAACTCTGTAGCTGCAAACGCATCTGAACGATGTGCGCTACTTACTCCTACAAAGACAATTTGTTCATTTGCATTAATTTCTCCTACCCGATGGATTAACACAACTCGACTTAATTGCCATCGCTCTCTAGCTCGGATTACAATATTGGCTAATACCTTTTCAGTCATTCCAGCATAATGTTCTAAAAAGAGGCTTATCGTTTGTTTTTCATTACTACGTACTTTACCCATGAAAGAGACAACAGCACCATCTTGTGGTAATTGTGAAAGCCAATCGTTTAGCTTATTAACATTAATAGGCTCTTTGCTGATTTTGATAATCTCCATAATATTACCCACCTGTCACAGGAGGGAAAAATGCAATTTCATCGCCATCTTGAACAATATAATCAAAATCAACTAATGTTTGATTTACAGCACATAAAACAGAACTTTCTTTGAAAGCCAATAACCATAGATCACCACGATCTCTTAACTGTTCAATAAGATAAGAAACTGAAAGTTGATTAGCATCTAACATAATATACTCAGTCCCCACTAATTCTCTAATTTGAGCAAAAAAAATAACTTTATTCATCTTATCTCTATTAAACTTTTTCGGCTACAAAGTTACCTGACTTACCACCACTCTTAGACAATAATCTTACTTGAGATATTATAATATCTCTTTGAACGGCTTTGCACATGTCATAGATTGTTAAGGCTGCAACCGATGCGGCAACCATCGCCTCCATTTCTACACCGGTTTGCCCGTTTAATCGACAAAAAGATTGAATTCTAACACAATTTTTTATTCGATCCGTTTCGATGTTAATTTCAATTTTACTCAAAAAAAGGGGATGACAAAGTGGAATAAGCTCCCAAGTTTTCTTAGCAGCTTGAATACCTGCAATTCTTGCTGTTGCAAAAACATCACCTTTATGATGTTTACCTTCAATAATCATATTCAGTGTTTTAGCATTCATTAAGACTATTGATTCAGCACTTGCTTGTCGCGTTGTTATCTGTTTATCTGAAATATCAATCATATGAGCATCACCGCGCTGATTAATATGCGAAAATGACTCAAACATCTTTTAATCCTTAGCAATTTATAAATTATCAACTTATAGCCAAGATAGCAAATTTTACCAATAGTTACCACTATTCAGTTTAATTTATTAAAGTAATAAATACCGACCAATAATTAAAACTTTTTAATAACAATAAAAACATACTAGACCGTAATCCTTTTGAAAAAAGGAGATTATTATTCATAGTTTTTGCAGGTTAAGTAAAAACTGCGTACAATATAGCTTTATATTAATTATAATATTTGTGATTTTTTAATGCTTATCGCTCATATAGCCTTACCTGTACCACTTTACCAAATATTTGATTATCAATTAACAAAGCCAGCCCAAATTGGAATGCGAGTTAAAGTTCCTTTCGGCAAACGTCACACAATAGGAATTATTGTTAGTATTGATGAAAAAACTAAATTTGATATTCAAAATTTAAAAACTATTACTACAATTATTGATACAGAACCTGTTTTTACCCCTTCTATTTGGCAGTTATTAAACTGGGCTGCTGGTTATTACCATTATCCCATTGGTGAAGTTTTATTTCATTCTATCCCTGTTTTATTACGGCAAGGGAGAGAAGCAGTCAAAAAAGAACTCAAACAATGGCAATTAACCGAGCTGGGTAAAAATATTGATTTGAAATCGCTATCACGTGCTCCGAAACAAAAATTATTATTATCATCATTTAGAAATAATACTATTTCTGAATCTAATGGAAGTAGTGCCACCTATCACGGATTACAGAAAAAAAATCTTATAGAACAAGTAAGCTGCCAACCAGATAATATTCAATGGCAAACAAACTTTTCGACTAACACTAGTTCAATTCAGTTAAATAAAGAGCAGACCTATGCCATAGAAACAGTCAATAAAAAAAATCACCAATTTGAGGTGTTTTTATTGGAAGGAGTAACTGGCTCGGGTAAAACAGAAGTTTACTTAAATATACTATCTAATATTTTAGCTACTGGTAAACAAGCATTAGTGCTAGTTCCAGAAATTGGATTAACACCACAAACAATTAAACGTTTTCAACAACGTTTTAATGCGCCAATTGATATTTTACACTCAGGATTAACTGATAAAGAAAGACTATCTGTTTGGCTAAGAAGTAAAAATGGAGAGAATGCTATTGTTGTTGGCACTCGCTCATCACTTTTTACTCCATTTAAAGACTTAGGAGGGATTATTGTTGATGAAGAACATGATAGTTCCTATAAACAACAAGAAGGTTGGCGTTATCATGCTCGAGATTTAGCAATTATTCGAGCTAAATTTGACAATATTCCTATTGTTTTAGGCTCTGCGACGCCTTCACTTGAAACACTCAATAATGCACAAAATCACAAGTACCATTTATTACAATTAACCGAAAGAGCCGGTAAAGCAAGACTTGCCAAACAGTCGATATTGGATCTGCGAGGATTGGCACTTACTGCAGGTTTATCTCAACCATTGATTCAACAAGTAAAAAAGCATTTATCCAATAATAATCAGGTAATGTTATTTTTAAATCGTCGAGGTTTTTCACCGTTATTAATATGCCATGATTGTGGTTGGATTGCTGAATGCCCTCGTTGTGATAGACCTTATACATTACATCAAAAAAAACACAAACTAATTTGCCATTATTGTGATACACCAAGAACTGTTCCCAAACAATGTCCAAAATGTGGTTCAACTCATTTAATGCCAATTGGATTTGGAACTGAACAACTCGAACAACAGCTTGAGAACCTTTTTCCTAATATCAAGATTAGTCGTATTGATCGAGATACAGTGAGTAAAAAAGGTGCATTAGATAACTATTTACAAAGTATCCAACAAGGTGGAGCACACATTTTAGTTGGTACACAAATTTTAGCTAAGGGGCATCATTTTCCTGATGTAACTTTAGTTGGAATTGTCGATGTTGATGGTGCTCTATTTTCAAGTGATTTTCGAGCAACTGAGCGATTTGCCCAAATTTATACTCAAGTATCAGGTAGAGCAGGACGTGAAACTAAAGCAGGGCAAGTGATTTTACAAACGTATCATCCCGATCACCCTTTACTTAATGTGTTACTAACTAAAGGCTATCAAAATTTTGCCAAGCTAACGTTACAAGAACGGCAACAAACACAATTACCACCATTTAGTTACCAAACATTAATTCGTGCTGCAGATCGTAATAATCATCACGCTCCAATATTTTTAAAACATATACATGATTGGCTAAAAGTGCATTGTGATCATGCTTTATGGCAACTTGGACCAATGCCTGCAAATCAACCAAAGAAAGCAGGATATTATCGTTGGCAATTACTCCTTCAACATACAAATAGGCAACAGTTACAACAGATATTGGATCAACTATTAATAACAATCGATAATTGGAGTGAAACGTCTAAAGTGAGATGGAGTATTGATGTAGATCCTATTGATAATTAAAGCGATATTATTTCCACCAATATTAATTGGTGGAAATAATAAATTATAATATTATTTTACCAGCATTTTTATCTAGTGTTGCCTGTCCAATACCTGAAACTTCTTTTAACTGCTCGATGGAAACAAAGGGTCCAAATTTTTCTCGGTAATCAATAATCTTCTGAGCTTTATTCGATCCAATCCCAGTCAACATTTTTGATAATTCTTCTGCTGTTGCAGTATTGATATTTACTTGAACAATGTGTTTTTGTTCTTGTTTAATTGGTGTTGACGTTGCAGGAGCCGAATCGGCAAAGCTCGTGTTGGAAAAAATAAAACTTGATAACAAAATACATAATAGTGAAAATACTTTCATTTGATCAACCTCTAAAAATAGTTACGCAAGTAAATTTGCTTTATAACTATCTCACCTAATCAAATAAAAAAATTTCATGAATAATAAAAATGAGAAAAGTCACTCAAGTGACTTTTCTTTTTTTCAATTATTACCACTATTTTGGGAGTTAACTCACAAATTAGAATCAGGCATAATTTCAATCTTAGCCTTAGAACGTATATCTGTAGCAAGATAATAATGCGTATCATTAATGAATAAAGGTAACAACTCAGAAGAAATATCTTCATATTCTTTTGGTGTATCAACCTTAGTTAGTGCAACAATATAAGCATTTTTATCATCTAAAAATTCCGCACCATAAACAGGTTTGCCTGCTGCTGAAAGATTTAAATTAAATACCATATTAACAACTTTTTGATCTAATTCTGTTGAATTTCGATTCAAAGTATATCTTTTTGCAAATTGCACATTTTTAGCATTTCCAGTTTCATTTAATTGAGTCAATATATTATCGACACTCGATTTAAATTGGCTATTAGCCATTTTTGTAAAAAGCTTTTTATGGATTTCATCTTTAACTTCATCAAATGGCGCTATACCTTCAGGACGATAATCAACTGTTTGTACAACAAAATCATATTTTCCATAATTTCTGTCTACAGGTATTAAATCAGAAATTTTATCAGTTACCTTACCGTCAACTATCATTTCTTCACTAAAAATTACATCTCTAACTTCAGGATGAGTAGCAATTGAAAACTTATCATTGAAAGATACCCAATCAGTGCTAATTACCTCACGTCCAACTTTGTTAGCAAGCTCTTCGATATTCTTAGGGGAATTACTCAATGCAGTTCTAATTTTATTTTCTTCACTTTCTAAAACTTGTTGTATTTTTTGTTTAGTGAGTTTTGACTCAATTTGATGCTTAGCATAATCAAAATTCATAAATTTTTTAGGTTGTATACCATCTAATTTTACTATCACATAACCACCATCAACAGTGATTGGTGATGAAATTTTTCCTACTTTTTTCAACTGAGCATCTTTAAAAACCTGAGGTAAAGATTCATCATCAGCAAACCACCCCAATGAACCATTCTTACCATATGGCGAAATATCATTATTTTTGTTAACAGTTTTAACAATATCTTCGAAATCAGCTCCGGAAGAAATATCTTTGGCAATATCATAAGCTTGGTCTTTATCAGTAACAAAAATTACACTATAAGCTTTCTTGGCAGGATATGAATAAGCTCTAATATTTTTATTATACTCATTTTTAACCTCGTCTGTAGTAACGTTAATATTTTTTGCCAATATATCTTGAGAAATAACAATATATTTAACCTTCACTCGCTCATTTTTGAAAAACTCTTTTGAATGTTCGTTATAATATTTTTGTTCGTCTTCTAATGTTATATTCGCCTCATCAATATCACTTATCGAGGTATTGACAGTGGCAGCATATATATTTCTAGTTTGATTTTTGAGTGAAGATATTTCTAAATCAATTGGCAAAACAAAATTACTATTTGTTAGCGCACTAATAACCTGTTGTTGTTGTAATACAGTTCTTATAATTTCGGCATAACTATCTGGAGTAAAATTATTTTCAGCAAGAAGGTTTAAGTATGTTTGATTATCAAATTTACCATTTTTGAAAAAATCTTTCTGTTTCTTGATAAACTTTTTAATCTGATCATTACTAATAGCTACGCCAATCTTTTGCGAAAATTTATAAGCTAAATAATTATCAATTTGATAAGATAATACATTACGACGTAGCTGTTTAATAAAAGAGCTATCACCTCCAGCATTAGCTGTTACTGTTCTAGCTTGGGCTTCAAATTCAGCTCGACTGATACCATTACCATCAACTTTTGCAATGTATTGTTGCTGATCACGTGCGCTGTGACCACCACTAGTAAAGCCTAAAAATCCGACTCCAGTGAAAATAAAACATACAATAATTATTGCAAAAATAATTTTAACAACAATATTATTTGCTGCTGTTCGGATTGTTTCCATCATATCTTGCGATTCTCCATATACCTAATGTTGCATTTTAAAAGTATAACATATTTAACTAAATTGGCTATTGTCAGAATATTAAGCCTAAAAAAAAGATCAACTTTAAGTTGATCTTTTTTAAATTAAAAAATATTTAATTTAATCTGGCAGGACTCCCAGATCTATTTTTTAATTTCTTAATAGCCTTTTTAGCGGGTTGTTTTAATGTTTCTTTTTTATCTATTGATTCTATACCAAATGGATTATTTTGCAGTGCAATTGTTAACACCTCATCAATCCATTTTACTGGATGTATATCAATTTCAGATTTCACATTATCGGGGATATCTTCCAAGTCTTTAACATTATCCATTGGAATCAATACAGTTTTAATTCCACCGCGGTGCGCAGCTAATAACTTTTCTTTTAGCCCACCAATAGGTAAAACTTCGCCACGTAATGTTATTTCACCCGTCATAGCAACATCAGAACGAACAGGATTACCGGTTAATGTGGAAATAAGTGAAGTACACATTGCAATACCTGCGCTTGGTCCATCTTTTGGCGTTGCACCATCAGGCACATGAACATGGATATCGCGTTTTTCATAAAAATCATTATTAATACCCAATTTTTCTGCACGAGATCGAACAACTGTCAATGCCGTTTGAATTGACTCTTGCATTACATCACCTAATGAACCTGTATAAGTTAATTTCCCTTTACCTATTACACTTACGGATTCAATAGTGAGTAAATCTCCCCCCACTTCTGTCCACGCCAGTCCAATAACTTGACCGATGCGGTTTTGATTATCTGTTTTTCCATAATCAAAACGTTGTATCCCTAGGAAATCTTTTAAGTTATCTTGTTTTACCGTTACTTTTTTCAATTTGCTATTTAATGCTAATTGTTTAACAATTTTACGGCAAATTTTTGCGATCTCTCTTTCTAGGTTTCTTACACCAGCTTCCCTTGTATAATAACGAATAATGCCGATAATAGCAGAATCATCAATACTAATTTCTTTTGGTTTTAAGCCATTATTTTCTATTTGCTTAGTAAGTAAATGTTGTTTAGCTATATTTAATTTTTCATCTTCCGTATAACCAGAAAGACGAATAACTTCCATTCTATCCAACAATGGTGCAGGGATATTCATAGAATTAGCTGTTGCCACAAACATCACATCAGATAAATCATAGTCGACTTCTAAATAATGGTCGCTAAAGGCATTATTTTGCTCTGGATCAAGTACTTCTAATAATGCTGATGCAGGATCACCACGCATATCGGATGCCATCTTATCAATTTCATCTAATAAAAATAATGGATTCTTGACCCCTACTTTTGCCATACGTTGAATTAATTTACCTGGCATTGAACCAATATAAGTGCGTCTATGCCCACGAATCTCAGCCTCATCTCGCACTCCACCTAGTGCCATGCGAATATATTGACGTCCTGTTGCTTTAGCTATCGATTGACCCAGTGACGTTTTACCCACGCCAGGAGGTCCAACCAAACATAAAATAGGGCCTTTAACTTTATTAACACGACCTTGAACTGCTAAATATTCTAAAATTCTATCTTTTACACGTTCAAGCCCATAGTGATCTTTATTTAAAACTTTTTGTGCACCTTCAATATCTTTTTTAACTTTACTACGCTTATACCAAGGAACTTGAATCATCCAATCAATATAGCCTCGAACAACTGTTGCTTCTGCAGACATTGCTGGCATCATCTTTAGCTTATTAAGTTCAGATAATGCTTTGTCTGTCGCTTCTTTTGGCATTCTAGCTTTAATGATTTTTTCTTTTAACTCTTCGTATTCATCTGGCTTATTATCTATATCGCCTAACTCTTTATGAATAGCTTTAATTTGCTCATTGAGGTAATACTCTTTTTGAGCCTTTTCCATTTGCTGTTTAACACGTTGTCGAATATTTTTTTCGACTTGTAGTAATTCAATTTCTGATTCCATCAAAGAAATAAGCAATTCAAATCGCTTTACAAGATTCGCTGTTACTAAAATCTCTTGTTTCTGATCGACTTTTAAAAATAGAGTAGCTGCAATAGAATCAGCTAAACGAGATGGCTCTTTAAGTAAACGGATAGAATCAACAACTTCCTGAGTTATCTTTTTGTTAAGCTTTGAATATTCATCGAAGTTAGATAAAGTCAAGCGAATCATAGCTTCACTTATATCAGCAGCCTTTTTTACTTCACTTAATGGCTTAACTTCTGCAATAAAAAATTCATTGCCTTCATGTTCAACCACATCAATCATTTTAGCCCGTTCAACACCTTCAACAAGAACCTTTACTGTCCCATCAGGTAATTGAAGTAACTGTAAAACATTAGCCACAGTTCCAACTTCATATAAATCATCTATAGCTGGATCATCTTGTGAAGGATTTTTTTGGGTTACAAGAAAGACTTGCTTATCCATTTCCATTGCACCTTCTAAGCAACGTATTGATTTACTTCGACCAACAAAAAGAGGGATTACCATATGTGGAAATACAACAACGTCACGCAATGGTAAAATAGGCATAATCATGTGTTTAGTTCGTTTTATTTTCATTTTATTATCTCTAGTAGTACAACCCCATTAGATAGATATTGGGATTGTTTTTAGATATTCAAGCCTATCTTTTTTGATTTAAACATACACTATTTCTGGATCATCTTGACAGTATTTATAGAAATTTTACTTTAGTATTAATTCGAAATTATAGTTCTTCTTGCCATCATATTTATGATGGCAAGTTTGTATTTCAAGCAGATAATTCAGCATCTTCACAAAGCACTAATTTCGGTGCTTGGGAACACTCAACAGTTTCTTTTTCTACAATCACTTTTTTAATAGTATTCATTGATGGTAAATCGTACATTGTATCTAATAGTATATTTTCCACAATTGAACGCAAACCTCTCGCTCCTGTTTTTCGTTGCATCGCTTTTATAGCAATAGCATCCAGAGCTTCTTTAGTAAACTCAAGTTCAACACCATCTAATTCAATCAAAGTTTGAAATTGTTTAGTTAAGGCATTTTTCGGCTCAGTTAAAATATTAATTAAAGCATTTTTATCCAATTCAGATAATGTACCAATAACGGGTAACCTTCCAATAAACTCTGGAATTAAGCCAAACTTAACTAAATCTTCAGCTTCAATTTGTGTTAATAATTCTGACTCAGAAACTTTATTTTTAGTACTTTTTACATCAGCACCAAAACCTATTCCAGTATTAATTGACACTCGATTTTCAATAACTTTATCCAAGCCACTAAATGCACCACCACAAATAAACAGAATCTTTGAAGTATCAACTTGTAAGAATTCCTGCTGAGGGTGTTTACGCCCACCTTTTGGTGGAACTGAAGCAATAGTACCTTCAATAATTTTCAATAAGGCCTGTTGAACCCCTTCGCCTGATACATCTCGAGTAATAGAGGGATTATCCGATTTTCGTGAAATTTTATCTATTTCATCAACGTAAATAATGCCATGCTGCGCTTTTTCGACATCATAATCACAATTCTGTAATAATTTTTGGATAATATTTTCTACATCTTCGCCAACATAACCAGCTTCAGTTAACGTTGTTGCATCAGCCATTGCAAAAGGCACATCTAAAAAACGAGCTAATGTTTCAGCTAATAACGTTTTACCACTACCAGTAGGTCCTATGAGCAAAATATTACTTTTGCCTAATTCAACATCATTGTGACTCGTATAATTACGTAATCGTTTATAATGATTATAAACAGCAACAGATAAAACTTTTTTTGCTCGTTCTTGACCAATTACATATTCATCAAGATGTTGTCTAATTTCATGCGGTGTTGGTAATGGTTTACTAATAAACTCTTCATGTGAAAAAAAGCTTTTTGTCTCTTCTTTTAAAATATCATTGCATAATCCTATACATTCATTACAAATATAAATAGATGATGGTCCAGCAATGAGTTTACGGACTTCATGCTCACTTTTACCACAAAAAGTACAATAGAGTAATTTTTCTGAATTTTCTTTATTCACTTTTTCTACCTACCTAATATTAAGAGCGTTTACTATATATGGCATCAACTAGGCCATATTCAACAGCCTTATCGGCAGACATGAAATTATCACGATCAGTATCTTTTTCAATCACACTAATATCTTGGCCTGTGTGCATTGCTAAAATATTATTTAAGCGATTTTTTACCTGTAAAATTTCTTGCGCATGTATTTGAATATCTGAAGCTTGTCCTTGAAAACCACCTAATGGTTGATGGATCATTACGCGAGCATTAGGTAGACAATAGCGTTTACCTTTAGTGCCAGCAGTTAAAAGTAATGATCCCATTGAACACGCCTGTCCTAAACAAATAGTACTGACATCTGGTTTTATAAATTGCATTGTGTCATAAATAGCCAAGCCAGCTGTAACAACACCGCCTGGCGAATTAATGTACAAATAGATATCTTTATCAGGATTTTCAGCTTCTAGAAATAACATTTGAGCGATAATAAGATTTGCCATATTATCTTCAACTTGCCCAGTCAAAAATATAACTCGCTCTTTTAACAATCGTGAGTAAATATCGTAAGCTCGCTCACCACGAGAGCTTTGCTCAACAACCATTGGAATCACACCCATATATGGTTCTAAAGGCATTTTTATCTCCTAATTAAACAAAATAGCCCAAACAGACGATCCTTATTTGGGCTTTGATGATTTTTAAATTAAATGAAAAAGCTAATAGATTAAGCAATTTGCTGGTTCATTAATTCAGAAAACGAATAATTCTTTTCTGTTACTTTTGCACTAGCTAATAATAGATCAACCACTTGATCTTCTAATGCTACAGCTCGAATATTTTCCATCGCTTTCTTATCTTTGCGATAATATTCTAAAACTTCTTTTGGATCTTCATATGCAGTTGCAATTTCATCAATTAATGCCTGAACACGCGCCTCATCCGCAGTTAGTTTATTACTTTCAATGATTTCACTAAATAATAAACCAGTAGCAACTCGTTTTTTGGCCTCAGCTTCAAATAGTTCTTTAGGTAGTTCCATACCTTGTTTTACATTACCGCCAAGACGAGATAACGCTTGTTGACGTAATACATCAACTTCACGATCAATTAATGCCACTGGTACATCAATTTCATTATTTTTAACTAAACCATCAATAGCTTGTACTTTGACTTTATTACGGATTGTTGCATTGAGCTCACGTGTCATGTTCTTACGAACTTCAGCTCGCAGGCTTTCAACACTACCATCAGCAATACCAAATCGTTTAATAACATCCTCTGTAAGTTCTGGTAATTCAAGTTCTTCTACTTTTTTAAGTGTTGCCGTAAATACAGCTGGTTTACCTTTTAAATTTTCAGCATGATAATCTTCTGGGAAAGTCACATTAATATCAAATTGATCACCTTTTTGATGACCAATAATTGCATCTTCAAAACCAGGAATCATACGACCTTGACCCAATACCAATGCAAAATCATTAGCCTTACCACCTTCGAATTCAACACCATCAACTTGACCAACAAAATCCAAAGTAACACGATATTGCTCTTTAGCTGCTTTTTTAACTTCTTTCCAAGCACCTTGTTGTTTGCGTAATGTTTCAATCATTGTTTCGATATCAGCATCTGCAACTTCCGCTACTGGTTTTTCAACTTCAATCTTATCTAAATTTTCAACTTTGATTTCTGGGTAAACTTCAAATTCAACAGTAAAAGTATAATCTTCACCTTTTTTATATTCTTGTGGTGGAGTATAAGTTGGGGCTCCAGCTGGATTTAGTTTTTCTTGAATAATTGCTTCAACAAAATTTCGTTGCATTAAGTCACTCAATGCATCTTGTAAAATAGAAGCTCCATAACGTTGTTCAACAATTTTTAAAGGCACTTTTCCCTTTCGGAAACCATCAATACGTACTTTTTTGGCTGTATTAATAAGTTCTTTATCAACCGCTTTTGTAATATCTTCAGCTTTAATTGTAATTGATAAACGTCGACCTAAACCTTGTGTTGTTTCTACCGAAACTTGCATCTTTATACCTCGAAATTATTGAATATTATCTGCCCATAATTATATAAAACGATAACTGAGCTAAAAAATTTAAAAAATAGGCATGCATTATACCGACCGTAATCGTCTACGTCGAGACATTTAACAGTTTCTTCTCAAGCGCTTTCAAGCGTTTATGCATTTCGTTAATATGTAAGACCAATGATGCCGTTTTTCGCCATGCTTTATTTTTTTGTAGTGGGATACCTGATGAATAAACACCCGGCTCAGTTATTGGACGCATCACCATTCCCATACCGGTTACTGTAACTTGATCACATATCTCCATATGCCCATTAATAACACTAGCACCACCAATTAAGCAATGACGTCCAATGGTTAGGCTTCCAGCCATAATAACACCACCCGCTACCGCTGTATGATCACCAATAATATCGTTATGCGCTATTTGGCATTGATTATCAATAATTACACCATTCCCTATAACAGTATCATCTAACGCACCTCGATCGATTGTTGTTGAGGCACCAATTTCAACATTATTACCAATAATAACACGACCTAATTGGGGAATTTTAATCCATTTCCCTTTATCATTTGCATAACCAAATCCATCTGCACCAATTACAGTGCTTGATTGAACTAAGCAATTTTCGCCTATAACGCAATTATGATAAACAGAAACATTAGCCCACAATTTTGTGCCTGCACCTATTGTTGTATTTTTACCAATAAAGCAACCAGCACCAATAATACAATTATCACCTAATACAACACCACTTTCGATAACTGCATTAGCTCCTATCGAAATATTGCTACCTAACTGAACAGTTGAATCAATGACTGCTGTTGGTGCAATATCTTTTGCTGGCGTTGGCGTAGTATCAAGGATTTGTGCTAATTTTGCGTATGCAAGATATGGATTTTTTACAATGAGCGCCGCGCCATTCCAATATTGAAGGCACTCTTCTGTCATTACGACAACAGAAGCTTTACATTCTAATAAATTATTTTGTAATTTTTTATCAGACAAAAATGTAATTTGACCTGATTTTGCACTTTTCATTGATGCTATGCCGGTGATAATCAAACCACCATCACCATATAACTTAGCATTAAGTTGCTTAGCTAGTTGCTCTAAACGGAAAGCAAACATTATTTTTTTACCTTTTCTAGCACTTTATCTGAAATATCAACAGCATCTGAAGATGATAATGTCGCTTCAGCCTTTAAGATAATATCGTATTTTTCTGTTGTAACAATATCTTTCACAGCTTCTTGAATTTTAGTTAATAATTTACCAGCTTCTTCAGTTTCACGTTTACGATAATCATCAGAAAATGCCTTAGCTTTATTTTCAAAATCAGAAATTATCTTATTTAATTTACTTTTTTCAGAAGAAGACAAGGTTAAACCATCTTTCTTTAGGCGAGCAGCTGCTTCACTTGCTCTCTTTTCTTCTGCCTGTAATGATTTAGCTCTTGCTTCAAATTCATTATCTAATGCTTTACCTACTGATTCACGTTGAGGCATACGTTGTAGTACTGACATAACATCAACCACACCAATTTTAACTTCAGCGTTTGCAAAACCTGCAAAGAGCAATGCAACACTGATACCAAGAATAGATATAATTTTTTTCACTTTAATCACCTATGTGTTTTTAATGTATAACATGGAATTACCATGTAGAGCCTATATTAAATTGGAACTGTTGTGATGAGTCACCGTCATATTTCTTAAATGGTTGAGCATAAGAAAAGACCAAAGGACCCAAGGGCGACATCCACTGTACAGCAAGCCCTGCTGACATTCTAATATCCGATGAAGAACTATAATCTGGAATATTATTCCCTTTTAAGTCCCATTTGGTATCCCATACAGTACCTGCATCAAAAAATAGTGAGGTTCTAATATTATCGGCATATTTTTCGCCAGCAAATGGAGTAGGAACAATCAATTCTGTACTAACAAAAGTTATAGCGTTACCCCCTACTGCATCTTTTGATTTTGTGCATCCAGATGTATTATCTAAGTTATCACAGACCCCACTTTTATTCAGATATACTGCTTTAGGACCCACAGTATTTGATTTAAAACCACGCAGCACTGACGCTCCACCAGCATAGAAGTTTTCGTAGAATGGCAACTCTTTACCTCCTAAACCTCCACCATAACCTAATCGAGCACGAGTTAAGAAGATCCAATTATGATCATTGTCAATTGGATAATAGTAAGACACATCTGAAACTAATTTATAGAATCGATTATCAAATACAGGCGCTGTGACTTTAGCACTAGCAGTCACTTTTAAGCCATCAGTTGGAAAGAATCCACGATCTAAAGAATTATATATCCAATAAGCATTTAATAATAAATCATTAGTATCGAAAGAAATAGAATTTCTATTTTTTACATTTTTGCCCATCGAATCAAAATAACGCCACATACCATACTGAGGTTGCATGTCAGATAACTTATGGTTAGCAAATTCGGAACCAAATCGAATAAAATTATTTTCACTAATTGGAAAACCTAAATTCGCTGATGCCCCCCACGTCTTACTGGAGTATTCTGACTCATCATCTTTATCGTCATTTTTATAGGTGTTATAGTAAATACTACCACCTAAACTCACACCATCAACGGTAAAATAAGGATTAACGATAGAAACAGACGCAGTTTTATCAGTATCTGTAGTATTAACGTCAAATGAGACGCTATTACCGGTACCTAACCAGTTATCTTGAGAAATACCAGCATTAAAGCTAAGACCACTATCAGAACCGATACCAACACCAAATTTGATACTACCTGTATTACGCTCAGCGACCTTATAAATAATATCAACTTGATCATCTACTCCTGACACTCGTTCGGTATTTACTTCAACAGTATCAAAAAAACCTAGACGATTTAAACGTTCTTTACCTAATTCGACTAATCCATTGCTTAACCAAGCGCCTTCCATTTGTCGAAATTCACGACGAATTACGCTTTCGCTGGTTACTGTATTGCCTACTATTTTAATATTGCGAACATAGAAACGCTCACCTACATCAACAAGAACAGCTAATTTCACAGTATGAGCTACATCATCCATTTCAGGTTGAATTGAAACTCTAGGGTAGGCATAACCAAAATTAGCAAGTAAACGCTTAACATTATCTTCAATTTCAGTAATTTTTTTACCATTATACAGCTCACCAACTGTTACTTTTTCATTAGCAATTTTGGCAATAGCCTCTTTGTGCCCAGCAAAATTACCTATAAATTCAAGTTGTGATAACTTATACTGTTCACCTTCATGAATATTAATTGTTACGTAAATGCCTTTTTTGTCTGGCGTTAAACTAACTTGCGTTGACTCAATATTAAAACGAGCATAACCTCGATTTAAATAAAAACTTTGCAACTCATCTAAATCCGAAGCCAATTTTTGTTTTTGATACTTACGATCACTAAGCATGTTCCACCAAGGCACTTCATCACGTAAAGTAAAACGAGAAATAAGCTCTTCTGATGAAAAAGCTTTAGCACCAACAATATTGATCTGATCAATTAATGCCGACTTACCCTCAGCAACAACTATTTTTAAATTAACTCGATTACGAGACAGAGGAGTTACAACCGCTTTAATTTGAGCGTTATATTTACCGACACTGTAATAAAAATCTTCTAAACCCTTTTCTATAGCTGAAAGCATAGTTCGATCCAATGCTTCGCCTTCACGAATACCAGAGCTATCCAGATTTTTCTTTAGCATGTCATCTTTAACAGATTTATTACCAGAAAAAGTTATGCTAGAAATAGTGGGGCGCTCTTGCACATGAACAATTAGCCTATCACCATCACGAGAGACGGTAATATTATCAAAGTTACCACTAGAATAAAGTGATTTGATGATTCGTCCTAAATCAGCTTCATTAACATAGTCACCAACTTGGATTGGCATTTCAAGTAGTGCAGCCCCAAGAGTAACACGCTGTAAACCTTCGAATTTGATATCTTTTACCACAAAATCTTCAACACAAAATGCATTGGAACTATAGACCGCTGTAGTGCTAAACAGCAAAGATGCTATAAGTAATTTATTTATTTTCATCGTAAATGTTTATAACCTCATCCCATTACAATCGTAAAATATCATTAAATAGTGCAGTTCCCATTATTATCATTAATAAAACAAAACCAATACGAAAAAGATGCTGTTGTGTTTTATCTGATAAGGCTTTTCCTCTTATCTTTTCAAATAATAAAATGACAAGGTGTCCGCCATCTAACATTGGCAATGGGACAAGATTGATAACTCCCAAACTTATACTAATAAAGGCTAGAAAATATAAGTAAGGAGTAAAACCATACCTTGCTGTTTGCCCTGCGCTTTTTGCTATTGTTATTGGTCCCGATAAATGTTTTATGCCAATAACACCTGACACTAACTGATAAAGCGAACGAACAGTTACTTGTGTAGTTAATGCTGTTTGTGCTATACCTTTACCAAATCCTTCTATAAACCCATATTGCTTAATTATTGCATTAGATGTGGGGTATAAACCTGCGACCCCTTCACCATTTTTTTGAATAGTTGGATTAAGGTTAAGATAAATATCATTATTTTCTCTTTTAACTTTTAATGTTATCGGAGCTGCTTTTTTAATTTCAGCAGAAAATTCATTCCAATTTGTGTAAGACTTATTATTATAACAGATGATTTCATCACCCACTTGTAATCCTGCTTTTTCAGCAGCCGATTGTGGTACGATTTTACTTACAATTGGATAAATTTCTTGTGCTTTAGGAACAAAACCAAAAGCAGTAATAGCTGATTCATTTTCTATATCAAAATGCCAATGATTAATATCAACAACTTTTTCAACTTTTTGTGGATTATTATTACCCGTTGAATCTAAATATGATAAAGATAGGTTATTTTTCCCCATAGCGGATATCAACGCTAAATTTACATCATTCCAACTTTCAATTTTGATATTGTTAATTGTTTTTAACTCTACATCCGCTGGAATATTTATCGTAGAAGCAGGTGTATTGGGAATGGTTTCTTGCACTTTTATGGGATAAATTACCACACCGTTCAAAAAGATAATCCAATAAATAATCATAGCCAATACAAAATTAGCACAAGGCCCAGCAAATATAATCAATGCCCTTTGCCAAATTTTTTTGCTACTGAAAGCAAACTTTTCATCATCAGTTGATAATTTTTGTGCCCCAGCATGTAGCATTTTAACATATCCTCCAAGTGGAATCATAGCAATTGCCAATTCTGTTCCATTTGAAAATTTATGTGACCACAATTTTTTACCAAAACCAATCGAAAAACATTCAACACGAACCTTACATAGAAGGGCAACAAAAAAATGTCCAGACTCATGTACAATGACTAATATACTTATAGTAATGATAAATAATAACAACGACCAAAGCAAAATCTATAGCCTTTTATAATAAATGAAAAGAGAATGCCATAAAAACAGGAACTGCAGCAGTTAAACTATCTACACGATCTAAAATACCACCATGCCCAGGAATCAGATGACCACTATCTTTAATACCTGCCTCTCGTTTGAACATGCTTTCTGTTAAATCGCCTAACACCGATGCCAATATAGCTAACAAAGAGCTAATTAAAAACATCGCAAAGGACATGTTAAAAAAATTGTAAAAATAGGTAATTATACTAATCCCAATTGCCACACTGACGCCACCAATAAAACCTTCTACTGTTTTACCCGGCGATACTTGAGGTGCCAGCTTATGTTTACCAAAAGCTCGTCCTGCAAAATAAGCACCTGAATCCGTTGCCCATACTAGCACAAAGACATAAAGTAACCAAATTGCACCAGTACAAGTATTTGCATTATAGTTAATAGCTCTTAATTCAATCATACTAACAAAAAATGGGACTAAAGTAAGAAAAGCAAATAACAACTTTACAACCATTGAATTAGACCAATAATGCTTGGTTTTAGGATAACTTAGCACCAAATATAATGCAACTAACCACCAGATAATCGATAGTGAAAATATAATAGTATATAATTTTGATCTTAACTCCATTGAAATTGGCATAAAGTAAAGCAAGCTAAATAAAACAGCAACAAAAACTGCAAACATCAATCGTGACGCAGTTCTAGTAATAAGTAAAAACTGAGCCCATTCCCACGCTATTAAACCGCCAATAATAATCATAATGCTGGCAAATATCGGTAGTGGTACCCAAAAAAATACAATAATTACAAGTGGAATAAGCACAATTGCAGTAAGTATACGATGGATTAACATGAATTTTCCTTATTATGAATTCCGCCAAATCGACGTTCTCTAGCATTAAATGCCTTGATTGCTTCATCAAATAAATTTTGGTTAAAATCGGGCCACAAGGTATCGGTAAAGTAAAGTTCAGAATAAGCAATTTGCCATAACAAAAAATTACTGATTCGATATTCACCACCAGTACGAATAACTAAATCAACCTCTGGAAATTCGCTCATACTCATGGTTGAACCAAAACGATCTTCTGTCACTTCATCTAAAGTGATTTCGCCCTTTGTAACTTGCATAGCCATTTTTTTTGCAGATTGCAAAATATCCCAACGGCCACCATAATTTGCGGCAATATTCAACACTAGTCCTGAATTATTTTTAGTTAAATTTTGTGCGTTGATAATCATATTTTGCAAATGCTCACTAAAACGCGAAATATCACCAATAATATTCAAGCGAACATTATTTTTATTCAAGTTTTTTATCTCTCTATTTAATGCATAAATAAAAAGAGAAATTAACGCCGAGACTTCATTCGGTGGGCGCTTCCAATTTTCACTACTAAAGGCATATAAAGTAAGAACTTTTACTTTTAACCTTGCCGCATAAGTAACAATTTTTCGTGCAACTTTTAAACCCGCACGGTGACCAATAGCACGTAATTGATTACGTTGCTGAGCCCAGCGACCATTACCATCCATAATTATAGCCACATGACTTGGAATACTTCTTTCTTGAGTCATGTAATATCTCGTATTGTATCAATCATTTTGTTAATAATATTATTTTGACCAATTAACGTGTACCATAAACTACGATAGTTTTACCATGAGCTGAAATCAAATGCTGGTCTTCAAGCATTTTTAAGATTCGACCAACTGTTTCACGTGAACATCCCACAATTTGACCGATTTCTTGACGCGTAATTTTGATTTGCATGCCATCGGGATGTGTCATTGCATCGGGTTGTTTAGCAAGGTTTAAAAGTGTTTGCGCAATACGCCCAGCAACATCTAAAAATGCTAAATTACTGACTTTTTCAGATGTTACTTGTAATCGGCTTGCCATTTGGCTTGCAAGATGCATTAAAATATCAGGATTAACTTGAACGAGTTGCTTAAATTTTTTGTATGAAATTTCAGCAACCTCACAACTTGTTTTAGCTTTAACCCAAGCACTTCGCTCGGTACCTTCTTCAAAAAGACCTAATTCACCTAAAAATTGATTTTGATTTAAATAAGACAAAATCATTTCATTACCTTCATCATCCTTAATCAATACTGCTACAGAACCTTTTAAAATATAATAGAGAGTTTCTGCTTTTTCGCCTTGATGTATAAGGGTACTCTTAGCTGGATATTTGTGAATATGGCAATGAGATAAAAACCATTCTAACGTTGTATCCGATTGCTGTTTACCAATCATTACTCCTACCTCTCCATTTAATTTACAACTATGACACTATAACAAAGTTACACAATAAATCATATACTAACAAACAACCATTATAACCATTATTTGGTTAGCTTAATATCAATTGTTTCATGTAATTGCGACCAAAAGATTGTTGCTGAACCATTTGCTAATTGAAGTTTAACATCATCAACCTTTTCTTGTAGAGATTTTTCTTGTAAACCGTAGTCAGTACCTTCACGTAATACAAAATATTCAATTAGGTTATTTAATGTTTGTGGATCAAGATTTTGCCAAGGAATAATCATAATTTATGACGATGAATTAAAAGTTGTTATTATTTTATAACAAAGCTTAAACAATATGAAGCTGAACCAGTCATGCTTCATATTTAATAAAAAAACCACTCCAGAGAGTGGTTTTACATTGCATATAACTAAATTTAAAATTAGTTAGTAATAACTTTAAGCTTATAGCCTTGTGCACCAGCTTTATAGGCTGATGAGTACAGAGCATTATGTTTAGCCGCACCATCTGATGAACCTAGAGTAATAACACTGTTGGTTGCTTCACCATTTGTTACACCCTGAGTGATCTCTTCAACATCAGCATCTACGCCTTCATAACTTCCAGCTAGATGCCATGCAAAAGTATAATTTGTTGTTATCTCTGTTTCACCTGAATCTAATGCATTATTTTGGTCAGCATCATCCCATGCGATAGCCGCGAAAGTCTCGCCATACACTGGAGCTGGAGCGCCCGCATTAGCATAGTTTACTGACTTATCTGGTACACCATTTACAACCTTGAAGATACCAACTGTTTCAACACCAGACGCAACTGGACCGTAACCATTATCAACAGTAGTATCGCCAGGACCATGAAGCTCTGTAGTTGAACCTGGATCAGCAGGACCAGTACTTTCTGGAGCATTAGGGTCTGCTGGTTCTTCAACCATTGGACTAGAGTTTTGCGCCCAAATATCGTTTACTTGTAACCATTTACCAGCATAAGGAAGACCAAAGTCAGTTCTTTCTAAAAGTTTAAAACCAATTTTTTGTGCGCCTCTGAATTGATTATCTAATTTAAAAGATATTTGACCATTTTCATCATTATTGGTTGCAACTAAGTCGCTAAGATTTGCGATCTCAGTCCAAGGATCATTTACATCTCTTTTTATATAAACTTTTAATGTGTCTTTGATTTTGCCCGTGTCAAGATCGCCATCTTTATCGTCTACATTAAATTTAATAACCACATAGTCATTTACTTTAGCTGCACGATTACCGATTAAGTTATTACCTTCCGCATCTGTAGCTACTCGAACAGCCACAGTATGGTCAGCTGCACCGGCTGCAGATTTCAATACTGGTGCATTACCATTGATAGCTGCAGTAGTTGCATCTAATGCAAATGCACTACTTGCTGCATAACCAGCTAAAAATAAGCCTAATGCTACTTTTTTTATTGTTAAATTTTTCATGTTTAACTTCCTATTTTATTTATAAATTAACACGTTATATTTATATAAATACAACACTTCTGTTGATGTCCACTATCATAGACTACCGAAAGTATTCGTTAGTCTAGAACCTATTACAATGATATTTTTACTATCTATTAGTTAATAACTACTTGTAGTTTAAATCCTTGATCGCCTGCACATGCTGGTGGCAATGCACTTATTTGGCTTAGATCTAAATGCGCTGGGGCACCTGCAACACCCGCAATACTTGTACCCGATGATGCATAACTATTTGTTTTCAAACTTCTTATTTTGTAGCGAGCATCAACACCCATCGCAACGTTAAACCATGGACCATTAGCATCTGATGATGCATCAGGCAATTTAGCCGTTGCCGCCTGTCCAGGACAAGCCTCTTCATTTGAGCCTACCAATGACCAGATGATGAAAGGATTCACAATTTCTGCTCCATCAGTAGTATATGCCTTAACATAATACTCATTATCGACTTTCCATTCTTGTGGACCTGAAGAATCAAATACAAGCGAATTACCTACTTGTTTAGCAACTAACGTGCCATCAGCTCTATAAACTTTTACTGCTCCAGCTTTACCACCGGAAAAATTTATCGTTGCTTTGTTAAATGATGGTCCAAATTGATCAATTTCGACAGAAAAATCAACGACACCATTAATGTTTGAGGCAACATCTAAAATATAACTATCACCGATTACTTCAAAACCTGCAGCAGTAGATGCCTTATTAGACACTTTTTGTCCCATCTTAACTTTTTCAAAAGACTTAACAATGACACAAGGCTGTTGAGCTGGGCAATCATTCACATTACCGGAAGTACCATCAATCAATACTAATTTTTTACCATTACTGGTTGCTGTCCAACCTTTTAATACTGACTCAAAAGTATCGGGTATACGATTCATCAGATCTTCATCACTAAAGCCCTCAACATCTTGCATTGACGTAATCGAGCCATTTTGTACCTTAGGTTTTACCAAAGTAGCCAATACTGTCATTGAACTTACACCATCGGCTATATTCTCCGCCATGGTTGTTTTATTTCCATTTTTGTCTACTGCCCATACACCAATCTTACGCATAATAGGATTTGGTAAAACTTCAAAAAGAACGGCATTAGATGTCGCTGTTTTACCTCTGCCATCCGTTACCGTTAACGATAAAGAATATTTACCATTGGAACTTGCTGGGTGGCGCTGACCATTTTGGTCAACATAGCTAGGCGCAACAATTTGCCAGTTATTTGTATCGACTGGTGGATTAAGCCACGATGAAGCAGTACATACCCCTGTTGCCGCACATAAGAAACCACCACCAGCATCAATTTCTAACATATCACCAGACCATGCTATGCTTGATAAATTTTTAGCATTATGGACACTAATACTTAACGGATAAGATTGTCCTTCGATTAACTGAGTTTGTTCAAGCCCTAAATCGACAGACATTTTCTTTTCTTTATATTCAAGTACGATATAGTTATTACGATCAACTAAATCATAACGGCTACCTTTTAAAGAACGAGCAGATTGAACCATATCTGGATCCAGCTGGTCCTTTAATGGGGTTCCTATGCGATAGTTCATCGTTAATTCAGCTTTAGTTGCCTTTTTGTTATCTTGACCTCGTTTATGATCGGCCTTCACAGTAAACAGAGGAACAGGAGTATAATCAAGACCAACAGTAATTGCTCTTGGATCTTTTTGTAAATTATCTTTTCCAAATAGGGCAACTTTATCACCATAGTATTGTTCGTACATAAGTGATCCACCTAAATGCGGATATTGCGGTAAATAGCCTTGGAATCGAATATCAAAACCTTTTGCTGCGCGTTCCAAGTAATCATCAAAATCTTTAGATTCTTTCCAATCAGATAAAGGATGATAATAGTTTGCAGCGAATTTCATGTAATCAGTCCATGCTTCGGCACCAATACCTAAACGATTGTGATCACGTTGAAAATCATGGTCAAAAAACACGTTATAGCCGAGTAACCATTTTTTATCGGCCACATCCCAACGTTGACCAATACCAATGTTACCTATTCGACGATTATGTTCATATTCTTGAAACGACATTTGGCTAAATATTAATGTATTCTCTGTATCATACCATGGGCTAAATAACTTTAGGTTAACGTTATTAAATTCCCCTTTATTACTCAAATCAAATTGTAATTGAGCAGTACCAAAACGACCTAAAAAGTCTTGCACAGCGCTGCGAACAGGATCAACAACTTGGTTTTTGACACTATTACGCAAATAATTCTCTGTATAATCTTTACCTCTATTTTTTAAATGTCCAGATAGACCACCATTTTCTGACGATGTTATTTGTTTCCAGTCTTGACTAGCTAAGGTTTGTAATGTTGAAGCAACTTGAGTTGAAAGAGCTTCTTTATCTTTTTTTACATCGTATTTATCATCTGAACCCAATTTAGGTAAATTGGAATAGTTATCTTTTTCATCATCTTTTAATTTAATTGCAGGCAATAATGGTGAATTTTCAGGCAGAACTATACGCTCACCAACCTCAACTACATCTCTTTTATCAAAGTGCCCTGCATTCATGGCGCGTAATTCTAAAATAGAGATACTGCTTAAAAGTGCAATTTGATAAAGACTGCGCTGTTGATTATTTATCATCTCGCGAGCTTTCGAGCCATCTTTTAATTCAATTACCTTATTACTATCAACAGAACCTTGCGATACCTGAGCATTAACCGCAAAAGCAGATTGCCATCCTAATGTGGCAATTACAAATGCAGAGATAACTGTTAAATTAAGATTCTTTTTCATCTTAATATTCCTTATATTTCAGTTAGGAAGCGTATAACATAAAACTTACAGCTAATATTAATTTAGTTTATTAAATATCAACCTGAGCAATTATTAATTTTTATAGTATATATATTTTTATATTACTGCTTATCTTTATAATTTAAATTTCTTTACAATGTTTTCTTTTACTTTGCCAATTTTATTACAAAAAAGTCATTTAGCAAAATTATTTATTACTTTTTTTGATTTTTTTTTGTAAATTTGATATTTGTCATTATTACTCAACTGGTTAATTTGTTAATTTTTGTTAATTTTTGTTAATTGTAATTTATTTATTATGATAAGTTTAATT